>NZ_JBHXKE010000238.1:0-13776 GCF_042722765.1 Kitasatospora sp. NPDC058406 | reverse complement strand
CGGCCGACCCGCAGGCGCTGCGGGCCGCGCTGAACGCCCGCCAGCCCACCGGGCGCCTCGTCGCCGCCGGCGAGGTCGCCGCAGCCATCGCCTACCTTGCCGGCCCGGAGTCGGCGTCGGTGACCGGCACCGTGCTCGCGGTCGACGGCGGGATGGCGGGCCTGCGCCTGCCCCCCGACCGGGCAGTAGGGAGCTGAGCATGGACCTGGTCACGCTCGGACACACCGATACCACCGTCACCCGTCTCGCGTTCGGAGGCGCCGGCATCGGGAACCTGTTCACCCCTATCGGGGACGAGGAGGCGGACGCCGCCCTGGCCGCGGCGTGGGCGGCGGGCATCCGCTCCTTCGACACCGCACCGCACTACGGCCTGGGACTGTCCGAACGCCGACTGGGCCGGTTCCTGCGCAAGTATCCCAGGGACGGGTTCCATCTCTCCACCAAAGTGGGCCGGATCCTGGAGGCCGTCGAGGGCCCGATCGGCTCCGACGCGGCGAACGGCTTCGCGGTGCCGGCGACCCACGTGCGCCGCTGGGACTTCTCCGCCGACGGCGTCCGCCGCAGCCTGGAGGCCAGCATGACCCGCCTCGGCGTGGACCGCGTCGACACCGTCTACCTGCACGACCCGGACAACCATTTGCACCAGGCCATCACCGAGGCCTACCCGGCGCTGGAGCGCCTGCGCGGCGAAGGCCTGGTCGGGTCGATCGGCGTCGGAATGAACCACTGCGCACCGCTGGCACGCTTCGTCCGCGACACCGACATCGACGAAGTCCTGGTCGCGGGCCGCTACACGCTGCTCGACCAGAGCGCACTGCAAGACCTGCTCCCGGCGGCCACCGAACACGGCGTCTCGGTGGTGGCGGGCGGGGTGTTCAACTCCGGACTGCTCGCCGACCCGCGCCCGGACGCCACCTTCGACTACGCCACCGCCCCGGCCCGGCTGGTGGAACGCGCGCTGCGGATGCAGGAGGTGTGCGCGCGGTACGGTGTGCCGCTGCGCGCCGCAGCCGCCCGCTTCCCGTTCGGGCACCCGGCCGTCGCCGGCGTCCTGATCGGACTGCGCGGTCCCGGGGAGGTCACCGACGCCGTGGAGCAGAACCGCCGGCCGATCCCGGACGAACTGTGGCAGGACCTGCGGGCCGAAGGGCTGCTCCCCGGGGACGTACCGGTCCCACCCTGCCCGCCGCCCGTGAGCGGACCCGACCCAGGGAGCAACCGATGAGCGAACCGATCATCATCGACGCCCACCACCACGTGTGGAACCTGGCCGTGCGCGACCAGGAGTGGATCACCGGCCCCGACCTCGCTCCGCTGCGGCGCAGCTTCGGTCTGGAGGACCTGCGCCCGCAGGCCGAGCGGGCCGCGGTCACCGCGACCGTTGTCGTGCAGACGGTGACGGTCGCCGAGGAGACGCCGGAGCTGCTGGCGCAGGCGGCGTCCGACCCGTTGGTCGCCGGGGTCGTCGGGTGGACCGACCTGACCGCCGCCGACGTGGCGGAAAGGCTGGCCCAACTGCGCGAGATGCCGGGCGGTGAGCATCTGGTGGGCGTGCGGCACCAGGTCCAGGGCGAACCCGACCCCGACTGGCTGCTACGCCCTGAGGTCCTTCGGGGGCTGGCCGCGGTGGCCGACGCCGGCCTGGTCTACGACCTGCTCGTGCTGCCGCACCAGCTGCCCGCGGCCACCGCCGCGGCCCGCCGCCTGCCGGGCCTCGCGTTCGTTCTCGACCACGCCGGCAAACCCGCCGTCGCGGTGGCGGAACTCCGGCCGTGGGCGAGCCACGTACGCACCCTGGCCGCCGAACCGAACGTCTCCTGCAAACTGTCGGGCCTGCTCACCGAGGCCGACTGGGAGCGCTGGTCCATCGAGGACCTGCGCCCCTTCGCCGACACGGTCCTCGACGCCTTCGGCCCCGGCCGGGTGATGTTCGGCTCGGACTGGCCGGTGTGCACGCTGGCCGCCGACTACGCCACGGTCGTATCCACTACGCGCCGCCTGATCGCCCGGCTCGACACCCACGAACAAGCCCTGGTCCTCGCAGGCACGGCCGGCGACGTCTACCGGCTGAGGCCGCCGCCGCGGTCCACGCCCCGGATACCGGCGCAGGCGCGCCGCCCATGACGGCCCCCCGGAGGCCCGACGATCGGGCCCCCTCGTCGCTCACAGACATCGCGTTCACCCACCCGGTCCCTGCGGACCGCCGACCATCCCCAGGGGGACACCCATGAAGCTCATGCGCCTCGGCCCTGCCGGCAGCGAACGTCCGGCGGTTCTCGCGGGCGACGGCCGGCTGTACGACCTCACCCCGCTGACCGGCGACATCGACGGCGCGTTCCTGGCCTCGGACGGGATCGCCCGCTCCGCCCGGGCTCTGGCCACCGGTGAGCTGGCGCCCTTCGACGGCGAGGGACTGCGCGTCGGTGCGCCGATCGCCCGTCCGGGAAAGGTGGTCTGCATCGGGCTGAACTACCGCGACCACGCCGAGGAGACGGGGGCCGCACCGCCCGAGCGCCCCGTCGTCTTCATGAAGGCGGCCGACACCGTCGTCGGACCGTACGACACCGTCCTCGTCCCGCGCGGATCGCAGAAGACCGACTGGGAGGTGGAGCTGGCCGTCGTCATCGGCACGCGGGCCCGCTACCTGGACAGCCCCGCCGCCGCCCGCGACCACATCGCGGGCTACGCGATCAGCAACGACGTCTCCGAGCGGGCGTACCAGCTCGAACTGTCCCCGCAGTGGGACCTCGGCAAGTCCTGCGAGACGTTCAACCCGCTGGGGCCGTGGCTGGTGACCGGCGACGAGATCACCGACCCCCAGAACCTGGGCCTGCGACTGAGCGTCAACGGCGTGCAACGACAGAACGGCACCACCAACAACATGATCTTCGGCGTGGACCACATTGTTTGGTACCTCAGCCAGTACATGGTCCTGGAACCCGGCGACGTGGTGAACACCGGCACCCCCGCAGGCGTCGCGCTGGGACTCCCCGGAACGCCCTACCTCCGCGCGGGAGACACCGTCGCACTCGAGATCGACGGACTCGGGGCACAGCGGCAGACCTTCGGACAGGCGTGATCATCATGCCAAGTGATCAACCCGGTTCGCCCCGGCCCGACAGCCCCCAGGCGCCCCGCACGCCGATATCGGTCCCGACCACAGCCGTGGCCTCGCTAAACTGCGGGGACACCGACAAGCCCCGGATCGCAGGAGACCGCATGCCCCCGCACCCCGGTTCCGCGGCCGGGGCACCCGAATCGGATGACAAGCCGCCGGCGCGGCTGGCCCTCTCCGGCAGCGTCTACGAGAAGATCAAGGCGATGGCCATGGGCCATGAGATCGCTCCTGGCGCGCGCGTCAACATCGAGGCCCTCGCCCGCGGTCTCGGGGTGTCGCCGGCCCCGGTGCGTGAGGCCCTGGCCCGGCTGGAGGCGGACGGCCTGGTGGTCAAGCGGTCGCTGTCGGGGTACCGCGCGACCGAGCTGCTCACCCGCCAGGGGCTCGAGGAGCTCTTCGAGATGCGCCTGCTGCTGGAACCCAGGGCGGCAGCGCTGGCGGCGGACCCCGCCACCGAGGAACAACTCGACCACCTCGAAGCGGTCGTGGAGGAGATGAGGGGGCATCCGGGCCGGCCGGGCGGTACGCGGACTACCACGGCTTCGCCGCCCTGGACCAGCGCTTCCACGAGGCGATCGCCCTGGCCTCGCACCGACCGCTCCTCGCCGACGCGGTCGAGCGACTCCATGCGCACCTGCACGTCTTCCGCCTCACCACCGTCAGGTTCTCGGAGGACCCGACGCTGGAGGAGCACGAACGTGTCATACGCGCCATCCTGCGGGGAAAGCCCGAGCGCGCGGCGCAAGCCATGGCGGACCACCTGACGCACAGTCTCCAGCGCCAGCTCAGAGACGACACACGGCCCTGACCCCGGTCGGGGCGCACCGCCAACGGCGATCGGGAGTACGCCCCCGGCCCCATCGCCGACCAGCACGGGAACCCGCTTCGCGGAACCGGGAACCGCCTCGCGGGCCCGGCAGCGGTACCGCGAACACCGGCGGGCCACCACCGAACCAGTCCCCCCGCACCCAGCGGGCCCGCGTTGCCTGAGCGCGCTGTAAGGCACTGCAAGCCGGGCCGGGGGAGGGGCGGGCGCACCGTCCACGAGCCGAAGGGAGAGAACCACATGCGTGCCGCACTGTTCGTCACGTGCATCAACGACGCCCTGTACCCGTCCGCGGCCGTCGCGACCGTCAAGCTGCTGGAGCGCCTCGGGGTCCGGGTGGCGTTCCCGGCCGGGCAGACGTGCTGCGGTCAGCCGCAGTTCAACACCGGGTACCGTACCGCCACCGAGCCCCTGGTCAGGCGCATGATCGACGCCTTCGACGACGCCGAGTACGTGGTCACCCCCTCCGGGTCCTGTGCCGCGATGGTCCGCGACAACTACCCCCGTATCGCCGCCAGGGCCTTTACCGGAGGGCGTGGCAGCGATCTGGAGAAGGACGCCAGGTCACTGGCTGCGCGCACCTGGGAGCTGACCGAGTTCCTCACCGACGTGCTCGGCGTCGTCGACGTCGGCGCCCACTTCCCCCACACCGTGACCTACCACCCCTCCTGCCACGGGCTGCGCATGCTGGGTCTGGGGGAGCGGCCGCGCCGACTCCTCGAACGGGTGGACGGGCTGCGGCTCACCGACCTGCCCGGCGCCGAGGAGTGCTGCGGCTTCGGCGGCACCTTCGCCGTGAAGAACTCCGACGTCTCGGCCGCGATGGGACACGACAAAATCACCAACGCGCTGTCCACCGGCGCCGACGTCCTGTGCGGCGGGGACAACTCATGTCTGATGCATCTGGAGGGCATGCTGCGCCGCCAGGGAGCGCCCCTGCGCCCGTTGCACCTCGCGGAGATCCTCGCCAGCACCGTCGACGACCCCTGGAGCCCCTGATGAGCGGCGTCACCCACCTGGGCATGCCCTCCTTCCCCGAAGCCGCGAAGCACTCCTCCCGCGACGAGGGCCTGCGGCGCAACCTGCGCCACGCCACGCACACCATCCGTGACAAGCGGGCCGCCGCCGTGGCCGAACTGGACGACTGGCCACAGCTGCGGGAGGCCGCAAAACGCATCAAGGACCACACCCTGCGCCACCTGGACACCTACCTGCTGCAGCTGGAGGAGGAGCTGACCGCGGCCGGCGGCACCGTGCACTGGGCCGCCGACGCCGAGGAGGCGAACCGCATTGTCACGGCCCTCGTCAAGGCGACCGGAGAGAGTGAGGTGATCAAGGTCAAGTCGATGGCCACCCAGGAGATCGGCCTCAACGAAGCCCTCGCGGCCCACGGGATCCACGCCTACGAGACCGACCTCGCCGAACTCATCATCCAGCTCGCCGACGACCGTCCGTCCCACATCCTGGTGCCGGCGATCCACCGCAACCGAGGCGAGATCCGCGACATCTTCACCGAGAACATGGCGGCATGGGGCCGCCCCGCACCCGACGGGCTGTCCGACAGCCCGGCCGAGCTCGCGGAGGCCGCCCGGCTCCACCTGCGGGAGAAGTTCCTGCGGGCCAAGGTCGCCGTCTCCGGCGCCAATTTCATGATCGCCGAAACCGGCACTCTGGTCGTCGTCGAATCCGAGGGCAACGGCCGGATGTGCCTGACCCTCCCCGAGACACTGATCTCCGTCGTCGGCATCGAGAAGGTCCTCCCGCGCTGGCAGGACCTGGAGGTGTTCCTCCAACTGCTGCCGCGCTCCTCCACCGCCGAACGCATGAACCCCTACACCTCGATGTGGACCGGCACCACCGACGGCGACGGCCCCCGCGACTTCCACCTGGTGCTGCTGGACAACGGCCGCACCGACACCCTCGCGGACGAGACCGGCCGCCAGGCCCTGCGCTGCATCCGCTGCTCCGCCTGCCTGAATGTGTGCCCCGTCTACGAGCGGGCCGGCGGACACGCCTACGGCTCCGTCTACCCCGGGCCGATCGGCGCCATCCTCAGCCCCCAACTGCGCGGCGTCACCAGCGACATCGACGCCTCCCTCCCCTTCGCCTCCACCCTCTGCGGCGCCTGCTACGAAGTGTGCCCGGTCGCCATCGACATCCCCGAGGTCCTGGTCCATCTGCGGGAGCAGGTCGTCGAACAGACCGGCGGGCACACGGCCGAACGGGCAGCAATCAAGACCGCCACCTGGCTGCTCGACCACCCAGCGACGCTGACCGCCGCCCTGCGCCTCGCCTCCGGGACCCGCAAGGCGCACCCCCGGCGCCCGGGCGGACCCGCCAAGGCGTGGACGCACGCCCGCGACCTCCCGCGGGTCCCCGCCCAACCGTTCCGCACCTGGTGGAAGAGGAACCGCGCATGAACACCCGCGACACGATCCTGGCCCGCATCCGCGCCGCCGTCGCCGACGCACCCGAATCGGCGCCGGTAACCCGCGCCTACGCCTTCAGCCACATCGGCGACGACCCGCAGGCGATCGTCGGCCTCCTCGCGGAGAACCTCACCGAGTACCGGGCGATCGTCCACCGCTGCCCCACCGCGGACCTTCCCCACCTCCTCGCCGACCTGGTCGAACAACGCGGAGCGCGCACCGTCGCGGCCGCCGCCGGGCTTCCCGGAGCGTGGCTCTCCCTCATTCCCGCCACGCTCCTGGCCGACAGCGATACCCATGAGGGCCGGCCGGCGCTCCTGGAGCAGGTCGACAGCGTGATCACCGGATGCGAACTCGCCATCGCCGAAACCGGCACCATCGTCCTGGACGGCGGCCCCGGACAGGGCCGCAGGGCGCTAACCCTCATCCCCGACCACCACATCTGCGTCATCGACGCGGGCCAGATCGTCGCCTCCCTCCCCCAAGCCCTGCCCCTCCTGACGCCCACCCGGCCACTCACCTGGATCTCCGGCCCCTCCGCCACCAGCGACATCGAACTCGACCGCGTCGAAGGCGTCCACGGACCACGCACACTGGAAGTCGTCATCACCGGCCGAACCGGGGGACCGAGTCACGTCGCGAACGCCGCCGGCGAAGGTGACTGACCGACCGCAGCGAGCGGCGCCGGTCTTCGGGATGTATCTCGGGGACCGGCTCCCGTGTCCGTGGGCGCGGCGCTCTACTCCGTTCTGGTGACCCTCGGCCGAACCGCCGTCCATCGACGTGATCGCCAACTCCCGCACCGAGTTCGCCGGGGTCCTGGTGAAGCTGTTCGACCTGCTCCCCACCGAGTTCCGCGGCAGGGCCCGGCGCGACCGTGGATAGTGCCGAGTACGGCGCCGCCTCGGTGGTCGTCGTGCAGGGCGACCAGCTCGACCCGCTCGTGGCGATGCTCGCCGAGTTGCTGCCCGACCAGTAGCCGGAGAACCGGCTCGGCCTCTCACGGGGTTCCGCCGACTCGAAAGAGTCACCGCGCCGCTCTCGCCACCGCCCATGCTGACGGCCTGGAACGGTTCCCCGCACGGAACGCGGCAGGCCGATGGGCCCGGCGGCCGAACGGCCCGTCCCGGGGCGGGAGGGTGTACGTCCGGCAGGAGGACCGGTACCGCGACATCCCGCCGGGCGGCCCGTGCCCACTAGAGGACCCTGCCCGCACCACCGTGAACGGACGTGCAACTCCGCGCACGATCGCCCGCACCGATCGGCGACCCGCGAGACCGAGCTACGGGGGTGTACGTCCCGGGCCGGTGCGCGGGCAGCGCAGTGCTCTGGTGGGGCGCTCGAAACAACCGGTCAACCCGACACAGCGGTCAGGTTGACCCGCCGCATTGGGTGTCGGCAACGGGTGAAACGACAAGACCAGGAAGTTAAGCCGCCGCGGCGTTCGTCAATACACTGCCCGAGGCCCGGGTGATGGTCACGGTCGTGGTGGTGTGCCGTTTTCGGCGGTTGGCCGTGAGGCTCTTGTAGGCGTAGGGCGACAGTGGCCGTTTCACTGCGCGGTCGCTGGTTCGTTGTCGGCGTCTACTCGCATGCAGGTTCCTCGCTTTGAGGAGCGTGGTAACCAGCCGGCTCGGTTCCGGGACGGTCTGAGCCTTCCCCCGGGACGTGGACACCGGAGTTTCATGCGGCCAGGGTGATCTTACGGGACGTCGCCGTCTGCTGTTCGAACTGGACTGGGCTGAGGTAGCCCAGCGTGGAGTGGCGACGGCGGTGGTTGTAGAACGAGACCCGACGGAATACGTCCGGCCTCGCCTGTTGCTGGCTGGCCCAGCGCTCTCCGTGTATCAACTCCCGCTTCAGCGAGGCGAAGAAGCTCTCCGCGGCGGCGTAGTCATAGCTTGAGCCGACCTTCCCCATGCTCCGCCGGATCCGGTGGCGCCGACAGAGTCCGGCGAACTCGGCCGATCCGTATTGGGCGAGTTCAACCGGTCGTTGCAACACCGGGCTGTTGTCGTGAGCGTAGCTGCCCACCGGCACGGCCTCGGCCGCCGCCCGGTCGGCACGCGTCCGAGCGCCGGCCTTCCAGGCGTAGTAACCGGATCGGGCGACGCCCAGGACCTCGCACAACCGCTGGACGCCGAACTCGGCCCGGTGGGTGGAGATGAAGTCCCTGCGGCGGTCCCTCACTTCATCTCCCGTGCGAAATACGCGGCCGCCCGGCGCAGGATCTCCTTCTCGACCTGCCAATCGCGCTCAACCCTGCGAAGCCGCGCGAGCTCGGCCCGCTCGCCATCGTTCAGCGCCGACCCTGGCACCGCAATCCCGGCGTCAGCGGCCCGCACCCAGTTCCGCAGGGTCTCGTGGTTGACCCCGATCTCCTTCGCGACCCCCGCGAACATGCGTCCGCCGCCCGAGGCTCGGTACAACGCGACAGCATCACGCCGGAACTCGTCCGAGTACTTCGACGGACGTCCCATCTGGACTTCCCTTCCTGGACCTACAAGATCCAAGTGTCAGGGGTGTCCACATCGCGGGGCAAAGCTCAGTGCGGATGGTGAAGGTCTGCCGTTCGGGCGGTGAGGGCGCCCTCGCCCTTGGTGTTGGTGGGCGGGGCGCCGGCTTGGCGGGGTGGGTGGGGGTGGGTGTCCCAACCCACCCCGGCGTTCGTTGACCCGATGCTCTGCGCTTTCAGGATCGCGATCTCTTCACGCTCGTGGAAGGACAGGTATCGGCCGGACTGTGGGGCAAGATCCATCGCTGGCATGCCGCCACCGTGCCGGAACCACCTGCAACCCGCCGCCTGGGATACTCCGACCGCAGCTGCCTCCTCAGCGAGCAACCCCTTCGCGATCGCCCGCCAGAACTGGCGTTCCACTTCCCGTCGAAGCGCCGGCGCGCCCGGGGAGTACATCGGCGACTGCCCGGTCAACGCCGCCATCCACCCTGCTGGCCTGCCCATCAACACCTCCGAGGACGAGGTGTTGCAACGACCGGTTGAATCCGCCCAATGCCGTTGAATCGGGATGGTGGAACGGCACTTGAAACGTTCCGGCGGCGGGCCGTGGGTGACGGTGCTGATCGCCACCCACGGCCCGGGCTCCTACAGGAGGTCGTATCTGGTTACCCAGGTGCCGGCCGACGGCGTCCACACTACGAGGTCGTCGGTGCCGTCACCGTTGATGTCGCTGGTGACGGCCTCTCCGTTGCCGGGCGGGCCCTGTATGGCTGTCGGTTCCCCGAAGTGCCCGGCGCCGTCGCCGACGCGGACGGACCAGTCGGCCCCGCTCCAGTAGGCGAGGTCGCCGTCGCCGTCGCCGTCGAAGTCGCCGGCGGTGATTTCTGCGCCGGTGCCAGGATGCGGTAGCGGTTCGCGGGTTTGGTTGCCGAAGGAGCCGGAGCCGTTGCTATACCTGATGTACAGGTAGCCGTTTGTCTGCCAGATACCGAGGTCGGTTCGGCCGTCGCCGTTGAAGTCTCCGGTCACCAGGCTCGCGCCTGGCTGTGCGGTCCAGGTGAACGACGATTCGCCGCCGAAGGTCGTCCCGGTGCCGTACCGGATCTTCCAGCTTCCGCTGGGGTTGTTCGACCAGGTGCCGAGATCGAGCTTGCCGTCGCCGTTGAAGTCCCCGCCGAAGCGGACGGTGCTGGTGCCGGTTGTTGCCCAGACGGTGGGGGGCAGTTGCGTGAACTGTGTGCCCGACCCGTTGCCGACCTTGGGGAGGACGGAACCATCGGTGCTCTGCCAGGCGAGCAGGTCGCCCTTGCCGTCGCCGTTGACGTCACCGCCGAGCGGAGTGGCACCTGACTGCGCAGTCCAGGAGTAGCTGGTGACCTGGGGGGGCCGTACGGTGATGGTGCCGGCGCCGGCGGAGACGGTGTAGTCGGCGATGCCCGACACCAGCGAGCCCTCGACGATACGTCCGTTGGTGGTGTGCAGCTTGAACGTCACGTCCCAGTTGCTGGGCCAGGCGTTGAACAGGATCGCGTCGTCGCCCGCGCCGGGGTGCAGCAGCATCGCTTGGAGCGCGATCTTTCCGATGGAACGTGGTTCGTTGCCGGGTTGGCCGTCGGTGCTTCCTGGGCCGAACCCGGTGTAGCGCCAGGTGCCGGCGCGGAAGGCCTGCACGGTCTGGTAGCGCGCCTCGTCGGTGAGTCCGAGGTAGGCGGCCCAGGCGGCGTCCTGTCGCCAATCCTGGGTTCCGTTCGTCGGGTACTTGCCCCGGCGGTCGTTGTAGGAGGCGACTGCAAGGTCGAGGTTCGGCTGGCCGTTGCCGAACATGCCGAGCGGGAAGATCGCGGAGAGGTTCTGGTTGTTGGTGTCGGAGCCCTTGAAGAGGCTGGCTGCGCTCTTCAGGCGGTCGTTGGGACCGTAGGAGGTGTCGTTGTCCGTGGCGGACGAGCCGATCGGAAGGTTCGGCAGGCGACCCTTCACAGCCGTCCAGTAGTCACGGTCGGCCTGGGTGGTCAGCGCGGTCGGCAGGGCGAGCAGCCCGTTGACGGTATTGGTGAGCCCGGCGGTGTCGGCCATGGGGTTGTGTACCAGTCGGTCGGCCTCCCCCGAGTTCATGGGGTACATGTCGATCTTGCCGTTGCTGAGGTTCCAGTGGGTGTCGTAGAAGCG
The DNA here is from genome assembly GCF_042722765.1 of Kitasatospora sp. NPDC058406. Taxonomy (NCBI): domain Bacteria; kingdom Bacillati; phylum Actinomycetota; class Actinomycetes; order Kitasatosporales; family Streptomycetaceae; genus Kitasatospora; species Kitasatospora sp. NPDC058406. The sequence continues at coordinate 2,779 of NZ_JBHXKE010000238.1, read as the reverse complement.
GACGACCTCCCGGGCGACCGGCAGGAGCTTCTGTGTCGCGAACGTGCTGTCGCCGGTGTAGGTGAAGTAGTCGAGCATCATCGAGGTGAGCCCGACGTTGTTCTCGTACAGGTACCGCACCCAGGCCGAGGAGTACCAGTTCGCTGGCTTGCCGGCTCGGTTCCAACCGTAGCTGCCGCCGACCGCGTGCCCCCAGAGGCCTACAGTTTCGGGCCACATCGCGCCGCCCTGTGCGGGCGGGAGTTGTACGTTGTTGTCCTCGGTGGCTCCGTTACCCCAGAACGCCTGCACCCGGTCCTTCGCGAGGCCGAGAGAGGAGACGTACTGGTCGAAGTAGGGCTGCATCAGGTCGTAGTCGCCTGAGGGCAGCATGCTCCAGTAGGCGAAGCGCTGGTTGAAGCCGTGGTAGGTGTTCCACGGCCGGTAGTCGGGGTCGGTGGCTGTGCCGGGACTGAACAGGGAGCCGTTGAACCGGAGCGGCATCTTTGGGGTGCGCCCCGCGATGGCCTCGGTGTAGCGGGTGTGCAGCCATCCCTTGGTGACCTTCGCGGCATCGGCGTCGCCGGAGGCGAAGATGTACGAGCGGTTCCAGAAGTCGGTCCAGTACTGCTGGTGGGCGGCGCGGAGTGTGCTTGCGGGAGTCGTGGCGACGGTGTCCGCGGTCGCGGAGATGCCTGTCTCCCAGTGGTTGAGCCAGTCGGTGCCCTTGTCGATCTGCGACGACATGGTGATGTCCAGGCGCTTGGATGCCGACGAGTCGGAGACCAGGCGGGTGTTGGACGCTGTGGTGAAGCCCGTTCCCTGGATGAGTCCGCCGAACGTGCGCCCGGTGAGCGGGTCGTCGTAGCCGGCCGGGTCGAGGCCCTGCAACTGCATGATCTCGTCGAACCTGGAGTCGGGGTTGTGGTGGTTCCACAGCAGCTTGTTCGAGCGCGTGTAGACGGTGTCGGCCGTGATCTTCGGCGGGAACGGGGAGAGGTTCGGAGACGCGGAGTCGACCAGGTCCACGAACGTGGTGTTGCTGCGGCTGGGGTCGGTCACCTCGACGGGGCGGGCGTTCACGAAGTCGGCCTGCATGGAGAACGCCGACGGAGCGTTGCTCTCGATGTGGATGGTCGGGTGGTTCGCGTCGGCCCAGATGCGCGTCGTGATCGCCGGCGCGGAACCCGAGGTGACGACGACCTCCCCTTCCTTCAGCTTCAGCACCTGCAGGAAGGAGCCCGAGGAGAACGGGTCGGGGGAGAAGGTGACGTCGAGTCGCCCCAGTTTGGCGAGGCGGACGTTCTCGTCCCACGAGTCGCCCGATGACAGCAGCAGCTTGAGGGTGTTGCCCTCGACCCAGACGTTCGCTGCCTGGATGCCGTTGCCGATCGGCATCGAGCCGGTGACGCCGGTGCTCTTGGAGGTCCACGTCTCGTTGTACTGAGCGAGGCGCTGGTCGATCGGAGTGGTCGCCGCGTGCGCTGCCGGCGTGGGTGGGCTGATCACCACACCGCCGACGGCGACTGCCGCGGCCATGGCCGCGACGAGTCGCCGCAGCCGGTGGTTGCTTCCTCTTATCATTCGGTTCCTCCCGCTTCGGCCGTACGGCGGCCGGGTGCGGGGATCGCACTCAGGGGGCTGCCGAAGGCCTGGTGAGCGATGGTCGATCTTTCGGGGATCCTCCACACAGCCGAGAGACTGGTCCGCGACTGACCTTGGACCAAGCCGGCGATCACTCTTGTAGCCGCGCCGGCAATACTGTGTAGAGAAAGTTCTTCTGGAACATCGGAGAGGCAGGTCCTGGAAGGGACGCGGATGGCATGAGCACGCACAGCGTGACGAACGCGGGCTCGGCCTATGTTTGTTAAGTAGGTTTCTTGGCAATATTGCCAGGGGGCATCAATGTAGATAGCGCGCCGTTGTGAGTCAAGACACATGGAACGCCGAATCTGGTCCAAGGCGTGAAAGGCGGGTCGGAGACCCGGGTTGCTGCGCAAGCTCAACCTGGCGGTGCTAGCTAGTGCCGCATCAGGCAGCGTTCGCCCTGGTGACAACGTCTCGTAGCCGTTCGTCGGCGGCGTGCTTGTTCCGCCAGATGATGTAGCGACGGACCATGCTGCCCTGTTCCTTGTGGCTGGCATGGTCGGTGCCGTCGAGGGCGAAGTAGCGCAGGGCGGTGAACTGGGCCTCGATCCGGTTGAGCCAGGAGCTGTTGGTCGGGGTGTAAGCGATCTCCACGTTGTTCGCCGCCGCCCAGGTTCCGACCCGCTGACAGCGCTTCGTCGTCAGGTGCGGCGAATAGTTGTCACAGACGATCGCAATCCGCACGTCCTTCGGATGCAGCGAGCGCAGGTAGCGGCAGAACTCCAGGAACTTGGAGCGGTTCTTGGTCTTCTTGAGGTGGCCGTAGAGCTGGCCCTTGGCCAGGTCGTAGGCGGCGAACAGGTGCCGGACCCCGTGCGGTCGGGTGTAGGTCGCCCGTCGGCGGGGCCTTGGTTCGCGGTCGGGGTCCTTGCCCTTGCCGCCGCGTTCGGCCCACTGTCGGCCGGGGTGCGGCTGGAGGTTGAGCGGGCCGAACTCGTCCAGGCAGAAGACGACTTCGGGCTCTCCGTCCTCGGGTACGACCTCGCCGTCGGCGATCGCGTAGAGGTGTTCGACCCGGGCTTTCTTGGCCGCGTAGTCGGGGTCGCGGGAGGTCTTCCAGGTCTTCCAGGTCTTCACGCGTTGAAACGAGACGCCCTCCTCGCGGAGCAGGACCCGAAGGCCCTCGTGGCTGATGTCGTCGACCACCCCCTCG
>NZ_JBHXKE010000237.1:0-14201 GCF_042722765.1 Kitasatospora sp. NPDC058406 | reverse complement strand
GATCGAGGCCGAGACCAACGTGCTCCTCGTCCTGGACAACGCCGAGCACATCCCGGCCGGCGTCATGGCGGCCACCCGGGAGCTCCAGGCCACCCGCCCCGGCGTGCACATCCTCATCACGACGCGCCGCCGGCTCACCGAACGGCTGGGCGCCAACCGGGACATCCAGCCGCTGCCGCTGGAGCAGGCGCCCGGCGAGCCGCTCTCCGCGGCGCCGGCCGTCGAGCTGTTCCTGCGGCACGTCGGCACGGGGTCCCGGGCCGCCGCCGAGCTGGAGAAGGACCTGCCGCTCATCGCCGAGCTCTGCCGGCGGCTCGGCGGCCTGCCGCGCTACATCGAGTTCGCCGCCGAGTGCCTGCGCGCCGTCCCGATCCGCCTGATGCTCTCGTACGGGCCCACGCCGGAGATGCTCTGGTCCAACGACCACGCGCTGCTGCGCCACCAGCGGTCGGTGACCGACTCCATCCGGTGGAGCATCGACCTGCTCAGCGACGACCACCGGGTCCTGCTGGAGCGGATCGCCGCCCTGCCCGCACGGCGGTTCGTCCTCGACGAGGTCACCGCCGAGTACGACCGGCTGGGCCGGGGCACGTCACCGAACCCGCTCACCCTGGTCTCGGACCTGCTGGACACCTCGCTGCTGCTGCCCGAGCCGGCCCACCACTACCACTACCGGCTGGCCCCGTTCGTCGCCGAGGTCCTGCAGCGCGGCGGCCGGGCCTGAGCTCCCCCCGGGCCCGCCGGTTCCTCCGGGGCCCGGTTCCACGAGGCCCGCGACCTGCACCGGGGCCCGGTGGTCCGGCGGTACGCCGCCCGACCACCGGGCCCCTTCCGGTGCCGGCTCAGCCGAAGTCGGGCCAGTCGTCGAGGTTGTCGCCGTGCGCGTGGATCAGCGCGGAGAGGGTCCGTTCGAGGCCGAAGGCCATGCAGGAGCTGTGCGCCGGCCCCTCCCCCGCGAAGTCGATCGCGAACCGCTCGCCCAGGTGCTCCTTGTGGCAGTTGGCGGAGGCGATCGCGGTGCCCGGGTCACCGTCGCGGACCGGCGCGTGGAACTCGTACTTGAGGTTCTGCTGGAGCTGGCTGGAGCGCATGAACCGGTCTCCGGGGCCGAAGAACGGGTCGCTGGCGACCTCGACGGCGACCTTCAGGCCGAGCCGGGCGAACAGCGCCTCGCAGCGGGCGATCCAGGCGTCCCGCCACTCCCACGCCTCGTCCTGGCCGGCGACCACGACGAACTCGCGCATCCGGAAGGCCCGGAAGCGGCCGTACTCGCTGGTCGCCTCGTGGCGGTAGCAGTGGCCGACCGCGTCGAAGAAGCGGGCCTCCTCGATGGTGCCGTCCGCGATCTGCGGATAGACGCTGTAGCAGACGGCCGGCGCCAGCACGACGTCCGTCTCCGCCCGCGATCCGGGCGCCCGGTCGGCGGCCCGGCCCTCCTCGGACGCCCCGCCGACCCGCAGGGCGTGCACGGTGCCGAGCAGTTGCGGGAAGGACTCGGCGTACTCGGCGCGGTCGATGTTCGCGCGGGGGACGACCGGCGGGTACCAGGCCGGGCCCGACGAGGCCGAGGGGTCGACCGCGGTCAGCTCCGTCTGGAGCCGGGTCAGTACCGACTCGAACTTCGCGGTGAAGCCCAGCAGTCCGGGTACCCCGGTGGGCAGCACCCAGCCGGCCGCGGTCAGCTGCTCCAGCCGGTCCGGCGCGCCGCCGTCGGGGCCCTCGGTGCCGGGTGCGCCGAGCCCGTGCCCGGCGGTCGTGGTTGCCATCGTGAGAGTCACGCTCCTTTGGGAATGCGCGGGGTGCGCGGAATGCGCGGGGTGCACCGGGTGCGCGCGGTGCGCGGGGTGCGCCGTGCGGCGGGGTCGTGCCCGGTGGTGCGGTGACGTGCAGGGTCGTGGGGCGCCGAAGTGCCTACCAGCCGGCCTTTCCGGCGATCACCTCGTAGGCGCGGTCCAGGCCGGCCATCAGCTCGGGGATCTCGTTCACGTGGAGGGCGACGTCGAAGGCCTTCTCCAGCTCGACGGTGTACTCGACGGCGAGCAGGGAGTCGACTCCCAGGTCGGCCTCGAAGGAGTCGGCCGCCTCGACCGCCTCGGGCGCCACGGAGAACACCGCGACCGCGACGTCACGGATCCGCGCGATGCGCTCGGCACGTGCGGTGCCGCTGCTCGTGCTCTTCATCGTTCCACTCTCGCTTCCGGGGATCGGTGGCCGCCGCCGGTCCTCCGGCAGCCCGCGCAGATCGCGCAGGGCGGCGGGAAGGGTGCCGGCGACGGCCGAGCGCAGCAGGGCCAGGTAGTCCGCGGCCAGCTGCCTGGCGGTGTGCTCGGTGAACAGGGAGGTGTTGTACTTGAGCTTCGCCTGCACGGTCGCGGCCCGCCGGGTCACCTGGAGGGTCAGCTCGAACTGGCCGTGCTGCTGCGGCAGGTAGTACTCCGCGACGCGGAGCCCGGCGTGCTCCACGTACCGGCCCGGTTCGAGCGCGGCCGCGATGGGGTCCGCCTCGGCGGGCTCGTTGAGGACGAACAGCACCGGGACCAGCCCGGGCCGGCCGGGGTCGCGCGGCAGGTCCACGATCCGGGGCAGCAGCGCGAACGGGTAGTCGCGGTGCATCAGGCCCCGCCACAGTCCGGCGGCGGTACCGCGCAGGACGGCGTCGAAGGAGTCGTCGGGGTCGAGCCGCGCCCGGAGCGGCAGGGTGTTGACGAAGTAGCCGATCGCCTCGCGCCCGTCCTCGCCCCTGCGCTGGGTCACCGGGTAGCCGAGGAGGAAGTCGGTCTGCCCGCCGAACCGGTAGAGCAGGACCTCGAAGACCGAGACCAGGAAGGCGAAGGGGGTCACGTTGCGCGCGGCCACCGCCTCGCCCAGGCCGGCCACCAGGTCGGGCGGCAGGGCGAGATCGGTCTCCGCGCCCTCGGACCGGTAGACGGCGGGCCTCGGCAGGTCGGCGGGCAGCGCGGTGTGCCGCGCCACGCCGTCGAGTTCGCGCTGCCAGTACTGCCGGGCCCGGTCCGCCCGCGGGGACTCCAGGTACGCGCGCTGCTGCCGCGCGAACTCCTCGAACACGGTTCCGTCGTCCGGGGCGGCGTGTTCGGCACCCGCCGCGAGCGCCGCGTACCGCGAGAGGACCTCGCGGCAGATCAGCAACTGGGAGACGTTGTCCGCGACGATGTGGTGGGCCACGGCGATCAGCACGTCCGGGCCGCCGCGGGGGCGCAGCAGGGCGACGCGGACCGGCGGCTCCCGGTCGAGGCGGAACGGGCGGCGCGTCAGCTCCAGGGCGTGCTGCCGCAGTTCCTCCGGGCCGAGGTCGAGTTCGTGCACCTCCAGGAGGGTGTCCGCCCGCGCGGCCGCTCCCCCGTGGCGGCGGATCCGGCCGACCGCGTCGGAGCGGAACACCGAGTCGAGCAGCCGGTGGCCGGAGACCGTCGCGCGGACGGCCGACTCCAGCACCGCGACGTCCACCGGGAAGTCCAGGCTCAGGGCCGCGGTGACGTTGTAGGCGGCGCAGTCCGGTTCGAGATTCTGTATCAGCCAGAGTGCCTCCTGGCCGAGGGTCAGCTCACCGCCGGACGCGAGCGTGGAATTCCTCCGAATCATGGCTCAAGTACGGCACGGGCCCGTGGCATGCGACAAGGAATCGGAACGGCAACTTTCCTGCCTGTCGGAAGCTGCCGGGCAGTTGCCTGTCCCCCCGTGGGGGCGACTCCTACGCTTTGGTCGTGCTGCCCGTGGTGATCGGGCTGCCCGCAGATTCGGGAAAACGGGCGACAGGCGAATTCACGGACCGGCCTTGAATTATCCGATTGGGGGTTGACGAGCATTGATCTATGAAAACGCGTACGAGATGATCCAGGACAATGTCTTCCTGCATCTCGGCGGCGCGGCCAAGAATATCGATCTCTATCTGAAGATAGAGGGTCTCAATCCCGCCGGGTCGATCAAGCTGAAGACCGCGCTGAGCATGGTCGAGGACGCCGAGCGGCGCGGGGTCGTCCGCGCCGGGTGCAGTCTCATCGAGTCCTCCTCCGGCAGCCTCGGCATCGCGCTCGCGATGGTGTCCGCCGCCAAGGGGTACCGCTTCCTCTGCGTCACCGACCCCAACACCCCGGCGCTGAGCACCGAGATCATCCGGGCCCTCGGATCCGAGGTGGTCGAGGTGAACCGGCCGGACGCCGGCGGCGGCTACCTGGGCGGCCGGATCGCCTACATCCACGAACGGCTGGCGGTGGACCCGGGGCTCGTCTGGCTCAACCAGTACGCGAACCCGGCGAACTGGGCCGTCCACGACCGGTGCACGGCCGCGGCGATCACCGCCGAGATCCCGGACATCGACTACCTGTTCGTCGGCACCGGCACCTCCGGCACGCTGATGGGCTGCATCCAGCACTTCCGCCGGCACTCGCCGGGCACCCGGATCATCGCGGTGGACGCGGTCGGCTCGGTCAACTTCGACAGCGTGCCGGCGCCGCGCCACATCCCCGGGATCGGGGCGAGCCGGCGGCCGGAGATCTTCCGCCCGGAGCTCGTCGACGACGTGGTCCTGGTCTCCGAGGCCGAGACCGTCCGGACCTGCCGCTGGCTGGCCCGGCGGTACGGGCTGTTCGGCGGCGGTTCGACCGGGTCGGTGGTGCGGGCCGTGCTGCGGCGGGCGCCCGGGCTTCCGGAGGGCTCCCGCGTGGTGGCCATCTCGCCGGACCTCGGCGAGCGCTACGCGCGCACCATCTACGACGACTCCTGGGTGGCCGACAAGTTCGGCCCGGACTGCCTCCATGATCCGGCGGACGACCTGTCCGAGCTGACGACGGTGAGGAACTGACCGATGTTCACCTTCCAGGTGATGGGCGGGAAGAGCATCCGCGCCATCATCGAGACGTCCCGACCCGAGATCTTCGCCCGGGTCCGGGAGACCTATCTGGCGCACCACCGCGGCGCGACGATCAACCCGAACAGCTACTTCCTGCGGTTCCCCGAGAAGCCCGACGCGCGGATCATCGCCCTGCCGGCGGCGCTGCGCGGGAGCGGCGGTCCGCAGGACGGACCGGGCGACGGCGCGGCAGGCCCGACCGACGGCGTGGCCGGCATCAAGTGGATCGGCAGCTTCCCCGGCAACGTCGCCCGCAACATCCCGCGGGCCTCGGCCGTCCTGCTGCTCAACGACCTGGAGACCGGCTACCCCTTCGCGTGCCTGGAGGCGGCGCAGATCAGCGCGGCGCGCACCGCGGCCTCGGCCGTGCTCGGCGCCGAGCAGCTGCACGGCTCGCGCACCGCGGGCCGGCTCGCGGTCGTCGGCGCGGGCGTCATCTCCCGCAACATCCTGGAGTTCTTCCACGCGCTCGGCTGGTCCTTCGACCGGGTCGCGGTCCACGACCGGGTCGAGGAGTACGCGCGGAAGTCCGCCGGCCACGCCGAGGCGCTCGGCTACCGGGCCTCCGCGCACACCACCCTGGCCGAGGCCGTGGACGGCGCCGACGTGGTGGTCCTGGCGACGACCGCCGCCGCCCCGTACATCGTGGAGCCGGGCGCCCTGGCCCCCGGCCAGACCGTGCTCAACATCTCGCTGCGCGACATCGGCCCCGAGCTGGTCGCCGCCTCGCACAACGTCCTCGACGACGTCGAGCACTGCCTGAACGCCGGGACCTCGCCGCACCTGGCGGTGGAGAAGTTCGGGCACCGCGACTTCATCGACGGCACGATCGCCCAGCTCGTCCTCGGCGAGCTGCCGCTCGGCCGGGACAGGCCGCGGATCTTCTCGCCGTTCGGACTCGGCGCGCTCGACCTCGCGGTCGGCCACGAGGTGCTGCGGATCGGCCGGGAGGACGGACGGGTCCAGGACGTGCCGGACTTCTTCGCCGAGGTCGAACGATGGTGAGCGACGGCCGCCCTGCGGCCCGGACGGAGGACGGCCCGACCATGACGAAGCGCACCGGCAGGCACCTGATCTCACTCGACGACCTGTCCGACGCGGACCTGCGGGCGGTCGTCGACCGCGGCGCGCAGTTGTCCCGCCGGGCGGCGGCCGGGGAGGGCGTGGGGAACACCGCGCTCGCCGGCGACGTCGTCGGCGTCTACTTCCGCAAGACCTCGACCCGCACCCGCACCGCGTTCTCGGCCGGCGCGCTGCGGCTCGGCGCGGGGCTGGTCACCTACGGCCCGGACGACCTCCAGCTCAACACCGGGGAGACCACCGAGGACACCGGCCGGGTGATGTCCCGGATGCTGGACGTCCTGGTGGCCCGCACCGCCGGCGACCCCGCCGAGATGCGCGCCTGGGCGTCCCAGCGCCGGATGTCGGTCGTCAACGCGATGAGCGCCGAGGAGCACCCGACCCAGGGGCTGACCGACCTGACCACGCTCGCCGTGCGGTTCGGCGCGGTGGACGGGCTGAGCGTGCTGTACGTCGGCGAGGGGAACAACTCGGCCGCGGCGCTCGCCCTGGGGCTGAGCCGCTACCGGGGCGTGCGGCTGGAGCTGCGCACCCCGCCCGGCTACGGCCTGTCCGGCGCCGTGCTCGAACGCGCCCGGGAGCTGGCCGCCGGGCACGGGTCCACGGTGACCGAGCGGCACGACCTCGACGACGGCCCCGCCGACTTCGACGCGGTGTACACCACGCGCTGGCAGACCACCGGGACCAGCAAGCCCGACCCGGACTGGCGGCAGGTGTTCGCGCCCTTCCGGGTGACGGCGGAGCTGATGGCCCGTTCGCCGAAGGCCGTGTTCCTGCACGACCTGCCCGCCCACCGCGGCGAGGAGGTCACCGCCGAGGTGCTGGACGGCCCGGTGAGCATCGCCTTCGACCAGGCCGAGAACAAGCTCCACAGCGCCATGGCCGTCCTGGAGTGGTGCCGTGACGCCGGCTGAGACCCGTCGGGCGGCGGCCGGCCGGGGCACCCGGACGCCGGGGACCGGAGCGTGGGGAGGGGGACGCCGTGCTGTACCTGCGTAAGGTCGTCCCCTTCATCCCCGAGCACAGCACCGCCGTCGCGGACCTGCGCGCGTCGCTGGAGGTCTCCGAGGCGGAGATCCGGCTGCTCACCAGGTTCCTGGGGCTGGAGCGGATCGTCACCGCCGAGGGCCTGTCGACCCTCGACATGCTGCTCACGATCGGCCAGGAGGTCCTTGCCGGCGAGGACCGCTCGCTGGTCCGGCACCTGGTCCACGCGCACACCGTCCAGCACGTCGCCCCGCCCGGCCTGCGCTGGATGGACGTGCTGCGGCAGAAGCTCGACCTCGGCGGGGCGGGCGCGTTCTCGATGTCCCACCAGGGCTGTGCGATCTCCCTCGCCGCGCTGCCGGTCGTCGAGGCCCTGCTCGCGGCCGAGCCGGCCGGGAGCACCGCGCTGGTCCTGCTCGGCGAGAAGGGCCTCTCCCCCGTGATGCAGCACATCCCGGGGACGTCCGTCCTCGGGGACGCCACCGCCGGGGTGCTGGCCTCGCTGGACGGGCCGGGGGACGCGGTCCTGAGCGTGGCGCACCGCACCCTCGGCGAGTTCCACCAGGCCGGGAACATGGACGAGGAACTCCAGCGCCGCTACCGCCTGGCGTACACGCCCACCCTGGCCGAGATCATGCAGGAGGCGGTGCACGCCGCCGGTCTCGGACTCGACGACATCGACCTCGTCCTGCCGCACAACGTCAACCGGTACTCGTGGAGCACGACGGCGCGGATCCTGGACCTCCCGCTGGAGCGGATCTACCTGGAGAACGTCCCGCGGACCGGCCACTGCTTCTGTGCGGACCCCTTCATGAACCTCTCGACGGCGCGCGCCGAGAACGCGGTGCGACCGGGCGAGACCGTGCTCATGGTCTCCGCCGGCCAGGGCGGGACCTTCGCCGCCGCGGTCGTCGGGACCGCAGCCAGAGAGGAGTGACATGACTGCCGCACACGACCCGGCACCCGCCGGCGGTTTCACCGCCCGGTTGAAGAGCGCCCTGGTCGGGGATCCGACCGCCCGTTTCGTGTACCTGAACAACTTCGAGGTCGAACGCGTCTGGGGCGTGGGCGAGCCGAGGCTGCCCGGCACCGGCCTGTCGTTCTCCTCGGCGACGGTCAACCGGATCGAGGAGGTCGGCGTCCTGCTGGCCGACGAGCACGACGTGGTGGTGCTGAAGGAGGCCGTCGACCCCGGCTACGCCGCCTACCTGCGCGCCCTGGGCGCGGCCGAGGGGGTCCATCTGACAATGGACCTCAACCGGCCGGAGCGGTCGGTCACCGAGGACGCCCTGGACTCGCCCCGGCTGCTGGAGTCCCTGCGCGCGCTCGCCGACGGCCGCACCTACCTGATGCCGCTGGGCATCTCGGAGGAGGAGGAGCGCCTCGCGCTGGCCGCGGGCCTGCCGCTGGCCGGTCCGACCGCCGCCGTCTGCAAGCACGTCAACGGCAAGATCTTCAGTCGCGAGCTGGTGGACGCCTCCGGGCTGACCGCCGTCCCGGGCTCGGTCTGCCGGACCCTGGGCGAACTGGAGGAGGCGCTCGACACCCACCTGGTCGAGGGCGGCTCCCGCGTGGTGGTCAAGGAGTCGCTCGGCGTCTCCGGGCGCGGCATGGTCGTGCTCGACGAACCGAAGCGGGCCGAACAGCTGCTGCGCATGATCGCCCGCCGGGCCGGGACCGACCGACGCGTCTCGGTGGTCGTGGAACGCTGGATCGAGAAGCAGGCCGACCTGAACTACCAGTTCGTCGTCGGCCGGGGCGGCGAGGTCCGGTTCGAGACCGTGAAGACCGCGCTGACCGAGAACGGCGTCCACCGCGGACACGTCTTCCCGCCGGCGCTGCGGACCGACCAGGTCGACGAGCTGCGGACGGCCGCCGAGGTGATCGGCAAGGAGCTCGCGGCGGCCGGGTACTTCGGGCTGGCCGGCGTGGACGCGCTGCTCGCCGCGGACGGCACGCTCTACCCCTGCCTGGAGATCAACGCCCGGTTCAACATGGCGACCTACCAGAACCGGATCGCCGAACGCCTCATCCGGGACGGGCAGTTCGCGCTCGCCACCACCTTCGACCTGCAGCCGGCCCGGGTGCACGGCTTCGACGAGGTGCGGGCCGCCCTCGGCGAGCTGCTCCTCGACGGCGCGGACCGCGCCGCCGACGGCGCGCGCGGCGTACTGATCAACAACTTCGCGACCCTGAACGCGACCCTCCTGGCCGGCGGCAAGCCCTACGGCCGCCTCTACGCGGTCTGCGTCGGCGACGACGAGCAGGACGTGCGGCGCACCCGGGAGCGGACGGAGACCCTGCTGAAGGAAATGGTGGCCAAGCCGTGAGCGACGAGATCGACTGGAGCGGCATCGCCGCGGAGTACGGAACCCCGACGTACGTGTACGACGGCGACTGGCTGGTCGCCAACCTCGCCGCCCTGCGGGCGGCCCTGCACCCCTCGCTGGAGGTCTTCTTCTCGCTCAAGTCCAACCCCAACCGGGGCGTCTACGACGTCCTGCACTCGGCGGGCGCCCGCGCCGAGGTCTCCTCCCTCGCCGAGCTGCGGCTGGTGCTGGAGGCCGGGACCGACCCGTTCGACGTGGTCTTCCTGGGGCCCGGCAAGAGCGAGCAGGAGGTCGACGCCTGCGTCGGGGCCGGGATCTACGCGATCGTCTGCGAGTCCCTCGCCGAGCTCGACCTGATCGACCGGACGGCGCAGGCGCACGGCGTGCGCCAGCGGGTGCTGCTCCGCGTCAACCCGGCCTTCGCCATCGCCGGTTCACGGCTGACCATGGGCGGCAAGCCCCGCCAGTTCGGCATCGACGAGGCCGCCGTCCTCGCCGCAGGACCGGCCCTGTCGGAGTACCGGCACGCCGACGTGGCCGGCGTCCAGGTCTACCTGGGCACGCGCATCCTCGACGCCGAGGTGGTCGTCAAGAACACCACCTACATCCTGGACCTCGCGGAGCGGATCGCGCAGGCCACCGGGATCCGGCTGGACGCGGTGGACATCGGCGGCGGGCTGGGCGCGGCCTACTTCGAGGGCGAGCACGAACTCGACGCGGCCGCACTGGCGAAGGACCTCAACCCGCTGCTGGACCGGTTCGCCTCGGCGCACCCGGACACCCGGCTGATCATGGAGTCCGGCCGGTACCTGACGGCGCTCGGCGGCACCTACCTGATGCGGGTGCGCTACACCAAGCAGTCCATGGGCGAGAACTTCGCGGTCGCGGACGGCGGCACCCACCACCACATGGCCGCCGTGGGCATCGGGTCGTTCGTCAAGCGCAACTTCCCGATCGGGCTGCTCTCCCGGACGGCCGACCCGGCCGAGGAGACCGGTCCGTGGAACATCGCGGGTCCGCTCTGCACGCCGAACGACACCATCGCCAAGGCCGTGACCCTGCCCGAGCTGCGGCCCGGCGACCTCGTCGGGGTGCTGAAGTCGGGCGCGTACGGGCCCTCGGCCTCGCCCGTGTACTTCCTCAGCCACGGCTACCCCGCCGAGGTCGTGGTGCTGCGCGGCCGTTCGTACCTGGTGCGTCACCGGGACTCGGTCGAGGACATCCTCGCCAAGCAGGCGACCGCTCCCGAGCTGGGCCGGGCCGGCCGGCTGGACTGACCCGGCGTCACGGCCACCGGCACCGGCGGGGCGCGGCACCGCACCGCGGACACCCCGGACGCCTCACGGCACCGCACAACGCCTCACGACACCGCACGACACCGCGCAACGCCTCACGACGCGACACCGAAGCACATCACGAAGGAGCTGAGACGATCTTGACCACCGACGACATCACCACGACCGACGCACTCCGGGACGCGCTCGCCGCCGTCCTGAAGAAGGACCTGCCCGAACTCACCCCGGACACCCGGCTCTTCAGCGACCTGGCCCTCGACTCCACCAGCGTGATCGAGCTGCTGATGGCCCTGGAGGACACGCTGGGCCTGCAGATCGACCCGGACGAGCTGACCCCGGAGGTCTTCGAGACGGTCGGCGCACTGACCGAGTACATCGACGCGAACCTGTCCGCCGGGCAAGAGCCGGCGCACTGACCGATGCCGGAGACGACGTGGGGCGGGCCGCGCACGGCCGCCCGCCCGGCCGGCCCCGCGGCCCTGCGGCTGAGCCGGCCGACCGCCCGGGCCTTCCCCGGGCGGCGGCCGGCCCGGCTGGCCGGGACCGAGCTGAGGTTCATGACGGACTTCCTCGCCTCCTTCGGCGAGGAACCCGACCACGAGCGCCACGCGCGGGGCGGTGGCAACAGCTTCACCGACATGGCGCGGGAGCTGCTCGACGGCCTGGAGCACCCGCTGCCCCCGTTGGACAGGCTCGTGCTCGCCTACCACCTGCCCGACCTGAGCGTCGTCGAGGTGGCGGGCTGCTACCTGGCCGAGCGGTGCCCGGGCGGCCCCGAGGTCTTCTCGGTGGCCGGCCAGGGTGTGGGGGCCCCCTTCACGGCGCTGCGGATCCTCGCCGGCCTGCGTCGGACCGGCGGCCTGGCCGAGGGCGCCGTACTCGTCCTGGACCAGTCCACGCTGCCCTACGCCGACCCCGACACCCGGCCCGGCGACGACTGCGCGGTGCTGGTGCACACGGCCGGCCCGGACGCGGAGGCCGGCGGACCGGCGGGGGACGGAACGGCGGGGGAAGGAACGGCGCCCGGCGACGCGGAGCTCGACTTCGTGACCGAGCGGTCCGTCGACCCGAACACGGCGCTGGGCGAACTGGCCCGGCAGGTGCCCGGGGTCAGGATCGTGGCCGGCCGGATGCTCGCCGACCGGCTCGACCCGGCCCTGCGGGCCTCGTGCGACCTGGTGGAGGGGGCGGCCGACCGCCTCTGCACCAGCGCCTGGGCGGCCCTCGCCGAGCACTGGACGCCGGACCGGTACACCGTGATCGCCGACTACGACCCGCACTCCGGCCGGCTGTTCCAGGCCGGGCTGCGCCCGGGAGCCGCCGCGTGAACCGGACCTCCACCGACCTGGCCCGCTACCGGGACCTCGGCCGCGAGGGCGGCCTGGCCGCCGGACTGGCCGCCGTACTCGAAGGCGTCGACGCGGCGGCGACGGCCCCCGGCGGCGTCGCCGTCCTGCCGGCCGTCCTGCCGGCCGGGACGGACGGCCCCGGCGGCACCGAGGTGCTGCCCCACCCGTTCGCGGCCCTCGACGGGCTCGCCCTGGTCCGCTTCGCGGCGGACACCCCGGGCACCGGGCCCGGCCCCGGGCTGACCGGCCGTACCGCCGCCGCCCTGACCGCCGTCCGGATCGGGGTGCTCTCCGGGCTGCTCGACGCGGCCGTGGAGCGGCTGTCGGCCCGGCGCTTCGGCGGCGTCCCGCTGATCGACCACCAGTTCGTCGGCGGATCGCTGGCCGACGTGGCCACCGAGGCCGAGCTGGCCTGGACCGGGGCCGTCCGGGAGGCCGCCGCCGACCAGGACGCCCCGGCCGGAGCGGTCTGGGCCCGCCACGAGCGGCTGACCGAGGCCGGCTGGGCGGCCACCCGCCTGTTCGGCGCCGAGGGCTACCTCACCGATCATCCGGCGCGCAGCCTCCACCTGTCCGCGCTCACCGCGGACCTCTGGCTGGCCCGGCCGAGCACCGCGGAAGGAGACCGGTGACCGTGGTCGAACTCGACGAACGGCTCAGGGCGCTGCGCGGCGCCGCCGCCGAGACGGCGGGCGAGCTGCGCGCGCACGCGATGGCCCTCGACGCGGACCCGCACGGAACGGGACCGCACCTCAAGACCGCCGCCTTCGACCTGATCCGCCGGTGCACCACCCCGGAACGGTTCGGCGGCGAACCCCTGCGCGTCGGACCCTTCGGCTACTCCACCGGGTCGTCCCTGGACACCCTCGTCTGGATGGTCGAACTCGCCCACGGCGACGCGGGGATGGTGCTGGCCGCCCCCGGGCCCAGCCTCACCGGGATCCTGGTCGACCAGCTCGGCGACGACGGGCAGCAGGAGTGGTTCCACCGCGCGGTGGCCGACGGCGCCACCTGGGCGTTCTTCGCGGTGACCGAGCCGGGCCGGGGCAGCGACGCCGCCGGGATGGAGACCGCGCTGAGGCGCGAGGACCCCGGCCTGTACCGGCTGCACGGCACGAAGAAGTACATCGGCAACGGCGCCCGCGGCGCGGTCGGCGTGGTCTTCGCCCGGACCGGGAGCGGGCCGCTGTCGATCCGGGCCGCGCTGGTCGAGGCCGCCGACCCCGGCTTCGACGGGCGGGCGCTGCCCATGGTGGGCCTGCGCGGCGCGGCCCTCGCCGAGATCCGGCTCGACGGCGTCGCCGTGCCGGAGGAACGCCTGCTGGCCCGGCACCTGCCGCCCACCCGGCGCGGTCTGTGGGGGGCCGTGCGGGTGTTCAACACGGTCCGCCCCCAGGTGGCCGCGCTCGCCGTCGGGACCGGGCTGGCCTGCGTGGACCTCGTCCGCGTCGAGCGTCCGGGCGCACCGGGCCTCGACGAGGTCGCGGCCCGGCTGGAGGCCTGCCGCGACCTCGTCTACCGGGCCGGGGCCGCCCTGGACCGGGACCGGGACGACGGCCGGCTCCCCAGTCAGGCCAAGATCGCCGCGGTGGCCGCCGCCCGGGAGGCCGCCCGCTGGGCGGTCCGCTCGCTCGGCCCGGCCGCCCAGGCCGACCACCCCCTGCTGGAGAAGTGGACCCGCGACGTGAACGCCTTCGAGTTCATGGAGGGCACCAGCGACATCCAGCGCCTGCACGTCGCGCGCGCCCTCGTCCGCGGGGGCGGCCGGACGGGCGGGCAGCCGTGAGGATCGGCATCGACCTGCTGGAGATCGCCCGGTTCGCCCGGATCGCCGCCCACCCCGGCGGACGGCGGATGGTCTTCTCCGCGACCGAGCTCGCCCGCGCGGACGGGCTCACCGGCCCGCGCCGCGAGGAGTACCTGGCCGGCCGGTTCTGCGCCAAGGAGGCCACCGCCAAGGCCCTCGGCCGCGGGCTCGGCCAGGGGCTGGGCTGGCGGGAGATCGAGGTCCTCGCCGACGCCCACGGGGCGCCGGAGGTCCGGCTCAGCGGCGGCGCCAGGACGGTCGCCGAACAGGCCGGGATCGACCGGATCGACCTGTCGCTCAGTCACCAGGGCGGCCTGGTGGTGTGCGTGGCGATCGCCCATGCTGCGGGCGGGACCGGCGCCGCAGCGCACTGACGCGCACGGCGGGCCGGCCGCCCCGGCGGCCGGCCCGCCGTCCGGACCCCGAGGGAATGACCCAAGGACCACAGCCGCTTCATATTAGCCGACACCCCCCCCGACGGGGACC
>NZ_JBHXKE010000236.1:11377-14234 GCF_042722765.1 Kitasatospora sp. NPDC058406 | reverse complement strand
GTGGTCCACTCGCAGCCGCCGCCCTCGTGGCGGAGGTAGGCGAGGCCGCCGAGGGTGTCCATGTAGACGCCTTCGAGCACCCCACCGGCGGGGACACGGCACCCGAAGTCACGGACCACCTCCCCGACGACGGGGGTGTACACGGGCATGCGGGGGCAACTGGGCATGGGGGCTCCATTGGTCGCACAGGGTCCCGGATCTCTCACGGGGTGTAGCCATCGTGGCCCGCCGACCCCTACTATCGGAAGCCATTCCCACTTGACAGATTTCTCCATGGGATTCAGGGATCGAAGAGGTCTGATTGTGCGTGAGGCGGAGCTCAACCCATCGGCATCTCCACTTGCGGCCTTCGGTGTCCAACTCCGCAGGTCAAGGAAGGCAATCGGGCTGAACCAGATCCAACTGGGACAGCGGACGGGGCTGAGTGACAGCCAGATCTCGAACCTCGAACGAGGGACACGCAATCCCACACTTGACTGGGTACAGAGCGCCGACAAGGTACTGATGACCGGTGGGACTCTGGAACTCATGTACTGGAGCCTGAACGGATCCTCACTGCTGGAGGGCTTCCCTGAGTACGCGGCGTACGAGGCGAAGGCCGTCGAGCTCCGACAGTTCGAGCTCGGCGTCATCCCCGGGCTGTTCCAGACGAAGGCCTACGCGGAGACCCTGGCCGGCGCAGATCTGCGGCGAGGGGTCATCACCGATGAGGAGGCCGAGGGGAGAGTCTCCTACCTGCTCTCCCGTCAGCAGCGTTTCGGAACCCGGGATTCGCCTCTGGTTCACGCGGTGCTCGATGAGAGCTGCCTTCGCCGACTGGTCGGCGGAACGCGGATCATGCGGGAACAACTGGAACATCTCGCCGAGTTGGCCGACCAACCCAGGACTATCATTCAGGTGGCGCCGTTCTCGATGGGCGAGCGTCGAACCCTCGCATTGCCGCTGGTTCTGCTGACCATGGCCGACCGCAGCATGCTCGGGTACACCGAGTCTCAGGAACGCGGCTTTCTCACCAGGGAATCCACAACGGTCACGATGTGGGCCAGGGACTACGATCGGCTCCAGGTGGGAGCCAGCTCGGATGTGGCCTCCCTGGAAGCGATCCGCGCAGCCCGGAAGGACCTCCGACCATGAGCAGCACCATCCCCGTAGACCTGACCGGCGCCGTCTGGGTCAAGTCCAGCCACAGCCAGAACGGCGGGAACTGCGTTGAAGTCGCCGCAGGATTCTCCGGCGCCGTCCCGGTCCGCGACTCCAAGGACCCCCAGGGCCCCGCGCTCGTCTTCCCTGCCGGCGCGTGGCACTCCTTCGTCGCCGCCGTCCAGGACGGCGAGTTCGGCAGCGTCTGACCTGGCCTCCAACCAGAAGGCTCGAAAGGAGCTAGCCCCATGAACCCCGAACTGTCCGGCGCATCCTGGTTCACATCGTCATACTCCGACAACGGCGGTCAGTGCGTAGAGGTCTCCGCGAGCTTCCCCGGTACCGTTCCCGTGCGCGACTCCAAAGACCCCCAAGGCCCCGCGCTCATCTTCTCGGCCGACGCCTTCACGGCCTTCGTCGACGCCGTCCGGTCCGGCGAGTTCGGCACCGCCTGACAACCGCTCCCCGACGGCTCCGCCCGGCACGACCGGGCGGAGCCGTCGTGCCCTCCCGTCAGGCCGCCCGCCAGCCGGGGGCGTACTCGATGTGAAGCATCCCGGGGTCCGTCTTCGCCTGCGTCCAGAAGCCCTTCCCGCGGCTCTGACCGGGCTCGTGGTCCAGCTCGACGCAGTAGTGAACGCCCCCCGAGTACCCGGCCGCCGCCGCGGGCCCCTCAGTACCGAGCGACCTGACCAGGGATCCCGACCAGCGGAACGCCTCGGCGGTCCCCGAGACGAACAACGTCCGCGCCGCGATGGCGAAATGCAGCCCGTCCCGCCACTCGGCGTGGCGGTGGCGCGCGTAGTCGATCCCGTCCTCCGCCGGGAAGTCCGTCTCCGGGATGTCCACGGTGTGCGGCGCCCCCGCGCCCAGCCGGGCCCGGACCTCCTTCCACCGTGAGGGCGGCAGGCCCACACCGTGCTGGAACAGGACGAGGTCCAGCCCGAGCCCGTTGTGCACCCAGTCCGACATTCCGACCGGTCCACGGGCCCAGGCCCGGAGCGGCAGGTGGACCAGCGAGCGCCGCGAGCGTGCGGCCAGCGCCCAGGCCGTGGCCAGAACCCCGGCCCCCGCGCGGTCGGCGTACAACTGCATCGAGAACTGGCTCTCGTACAGCGCGGCCCGGCCCTCCCGCGGGACGGCGGACACCACCCGGTACTCCCCCCGCCCCGTCCTGACCCGGTGGATGGTGGTCCTCAACTTCACCGCGCAGCCCGCATTCGTCCTCCGACGCTCCCGCCCCCGGTCCCTTCCGGAGGACGCGGCCTTTCTACCTCGCGCCACGGGCCCCTGTCGCCCGCATTTCCGCGCCCGCACGTACCAGGCGCGCCGCACTCCCCCTTCACGGCGTTCCGCCCCGCCGGATGACACCCGGCGGGGCGGAACGGACCGGCAGCACCCGCGCGGCGCGGGCGGTCGCCTCTGAACAGGACCTCGACGGCGGAAGGTCAGACCTTGCGGATGTTGTAGGCGATGCCGCTGCCGGCGCAGCCGCTGGTGCTGACGGAGCCGGAGACGACCCAACCCGCCGGGATCGGCGAGAACGAGCACACGGTGGCGTAGGTCTGCGTGGTGATCTTGGCGATCGAGTACGCGTAACCGGTGCCCGCGCACCCGCCGCTGCTGTACGAACTCGTGATCACCCAACCCGCCGGAATCGGCGACATCGAACACACCGTCGCGTTCGTCTGGTTGGCGACATTGGCGATCGAGTACG
>NZ_JBHXKE010000236.1:0-11280 GCF_042722765.1 Kitasatospora sp. NPDC058406 | reverse complement strand
GCTGTACGAACTCGTGATCACCCAACCCGCCGGAATCGGCGACATCGAACACACCGTCGCGTTCGTCTGGTTGGCGACATTGGCGATCGAGTACGCATAGCCGGTGCCCGCGCACCCGCCACTGCTGTACGAACTCGTGATCACCCAACCCGCCGGAATCGGCGACATCGAACACACCGTCGCGTTCGTCTGGTTGGCGACATTGGCGATCGAGTACGCGTAGCCGGTGCCCGCGCACCCGCCACTGCTGTACGAACTCGTGATCACCCAACCCGCCGGAATCGGCGACATCGAACACACCGTCGCGTTCGTCAGCCCGGTCGTATCGGCGATGGTGTACGCGACGCCGGTACCCGGACAGCCGCTGCTGCTGTACGAGCTCGTGATGACCCACCCCGTCGGGATGGGGGAGTTGGAGCACACGGTCGCGCTGCCGGCGAGCCGCTGCGGGGCCGCCTGGGCCTGCGCGGTCGCGGCGGTCATCAGGCCCAGCAGGAGCAGCACGGCCGTCACCAGATTCGGGACGTGAGTGCGTAAGGTCTTCATGGTCGGCCTCGGATCTACTCGACGCTCTACGGCTACGTTGATGCAGCTGAGATGAACCATTCGCGCACTGCCCGTTCATCTCGGCCGAAATGGTGTCAGAGCCGATCCGGCGGCACCAGAGCGCCTCGGACGGCCTCCGAGGGCGGCGGTCCCCGCTCCCGCCCGCTC
The DNA here is from genome assembly GCF_042722765.1 of Kitasatospora sp. NPDC058406. Lineage (NCBI taxonomy): Bacteria > Bacillati > Actinomycetota > Actinomycetes > Kitasatosporales > Streptomycetaceae > Kitasatospora > Kitasatospora sp. NPDC058406. Next base: position 10,566 of record NZ_JBHXKE010000236.1, on the reverse strand, counting down.
CCGCCGGCTCCTGCGGCAACAGGAACGGCGCGGGGCTGCCAGGGCGCCCCACACCGTGTCGTTCGGTCGTCGCGCCATGTCGTGTCGTGCGGTCCGGCGTCCCCGGGGCGCCTGGCACGATGGCCGGATGGGCGATCCGCTGCCACCCGCTCCCGCCGAAGTCCTGGACGTCCACCGGCTGCGCCTGGTCGAAGTCCCGTCCCCCCGGCTCTCCCCCGCGGAACAGCAGGCCCGGGACCGCGCCTGGGACGAGGCCGTCCGGCGGAACCCGACGCTGTTCGACGGGCCGGTGGTGGCCTGCGAGGGCGTCCGCTGGGACGCCCCCGGCGAACCCGTCCTCTCCTGGTCCCGGGTGACGTACCGGCACTACGCGCTCCGGTGGGTGCCCGGTGCGGTCCGGCCGGCCTCGCTGTCGGTCGTCCTCCTCCAGCCCACGGACGACGGCAGGCTCCTGCTGGGCCGGATGTCCGCGTCCACGGCCGCCCCCGGGAAGTGGCAGCCGCCCGGCGGGTCCGTCGAGCCGCCGGGCCCGGGCGAGCCGCTCGACACGGCCGCACTGCGGCGAAACGCCGCCCGGGAGTTGGCCGAGGAGACCGGTGTCGTGGTGGCGCCCGGGGAGCTGGTGCTCCGGGCGATCACGCGCGGGCAGTACGGGAGCGTCGGGACGGTGTTCCTCGCACCCCCGCTGCCGGAGGTACGGCTGCGCGAGCGGTTCGCCACGCTGGCGGCGTCGGAGCGCGAGCTGGTCGAGATCGTGTTCGTCGGCGCTCCGGCCGAGTTGGCGGACCTCCGCGGGCCGCACGCGGACTTCCTGGAGCCGGCCGTGCGACGGTTCGGGCGCCGGGAGGGGTAGCCGTCGTCGTCGCGCGGCGGGCAGCCGGCGGCGGTCCGGTTCCGGAGCCGCCGGGGCGGGCAGGAACCCGGCGGGCGGGTGGGGTTCAGGGGTGGGCGGAGATCGGGGGCGCCGATGATGTTCGGATATTCGGACGAATGGTGGGTCCTGCTGTTCGTCCCGGTGGTGCTGTGGGTGCCGCTCGGCCCCTTCGCCATGGCCGCCACGGGCGTGTGGTGCGCCCGCCGGCCCGGGCGGCGGGCACCACGCCTCTGGTCGCTGCTGCTCCCGGCGGTGCCCGTCGCGGTCTCGGCGACCGCCATGGTCCTGCCCACCGACACCTGGAACGAACCGGGCCGGCTGGACGACCTCCTCGGCTACCTCACCGTCTACGTCGGCGCCCTCACCGTGCTTCCCTGGCTGCTCGGCTACGGCCTCACACGGCTGGCACGCGCGGTGCGCGCGGGCCGGCGCGAGGACCGGGGTGCGGGCCGGCGCGAGGACCGGGGTGCGGACCGGCCCGAGGGCCGGACCGGGGCCTAGGGACCCTGTGAACCAAGCCTGTTGGCGGGGATCGCACGTACTCCCACTGTTCCGATCGATGGCCACGGCATAGTGTGCGTGGTGTGAACGAACTGATCTTCCGGGAGAGAGACCGGTACCGTCCGGCGCGGTCGCATCTCCTCCTGGCCATCGTCGTTTTCGTCTTCGAGGGCACCTTCGCCTCCGTCACACTCGGGCCCGTGTGGGCCTTCTGGCTGATCGGCGGCACCATCGCCGTGCTGGCCCCGGTCGCCTACTGCGCGTTCAGGAGCTGGTCCAGGGTCGGGCCCGCCGGGGTCACCATCTGCTGGGGCATCGGGCGCGGCCGCACCTACGCCTGGCAGGAGGTCCAGTGGATCGACACCCGTGAGACCGACAGCCGGTACGGGTCGTCGACCGTGGCCCGGATGTTCCTCGTGGGCGGTCGGCGGCGCTCACTGCCCGGGCTCCAGCACAGCGACATGTACCCCGACCCCGAGTTCGGCGCCGACTACCGGCGCGTCGTCGACTGGTGGGAGCTGAGCACCGACCAGGGCGCACGGGTCCGACCGCCGAGGAGCCTCCGGGACCGGATCTCGCCGGTGATGCTCGGCTTCATCCTCGCGGTCGTCTTCGCGGTGGTCGCCGCGGCCGTCATGATCCTCGTCGGCTAGGTCCGCGCCCCCGGCCCGCGTCCTGCCCGTCGTACGGGAACTCGCCACCCCGGCAGTCTCGTTGATCCGACGCACGGACGGTTGGAACAAGGGGGCCCGATGGACATTCCGCTGGTGGACGCGGTCGCGGCGGTACGCGACGAACTGCTGGAGGCGGTGGCGCGCGGGGCGGGACAGGACGTGGTGTTCGCCGTCGGCCCCGTGGAGATGGAGTTCGAGGTCGAGCTGAGGGCCGACGCCAGGGCGAAGGCGGGCTTCAGGCTGTGGGCGGTCGGTGCGGAGACCGAGGCCGGGGTGTCGCGCGGCCGTACGCACCGGGTGTCGTTCACGTTGACGCCGCGCGCGGCCCACGGCGGGGACCTGCTGGTCAGCGGATCCGCCGACCGTCCCGACGGGCCCGGCGACACGGGCGACCGCATCCCGGACTGAACGCGGCGGGTCCGAACGCGGCGGCACCGGGCGGCGCGGGGGGCCGGGGGCCGCCGGCTCACCCCGTCGTGGCGCGGACGTAGATATCGGCGGCCCCCGGGAGCCCGCCCGGCACGGTGGCGACGTAGATCCGGCGGACCGTGGAGGGGCGCGCCGGGGTGGCGGTCGCGGCCGGGCCGGTCGGCGACTGCTCGGGAGCCGGGGTCGGGGACGGCTCGGACGTCGGGGACGGTTCGGTCGAGGGGGACGGCGTCCCCTGGGCCGGGTCGGGCACGTCGGCCGGGAAGGCCGGGGCGAAGCCGTCCTCGCCCTCCGGGCCGGCGGCGAGGCCGGCCTCGACGGTGACCTCGGATGCGGGCGTCTCGGTGGGCACACCCGTGGGAACCGGCCCGGTGCCGTCGGAGGTGTGGACCGGCGCCGGGGCGGGGGTCGTCCCGGCGGACACCGGGGCGGACGACCCTGCCGACGGATCGACGGACGGGTCCGCGGACGGATCGGCGGGCACCGTCACGAACGGCTCGAAGAGTTCGGCGGCGAGGTCCGGCTCGTCGCCGCCCAGCGCCTCCGTGAGGTCCGGGGGCAGCGCGGTCGTCGGCCCGGGGGCGGGCAGGTCGTAGGTGCGCAGGAAGTCGCCGACGCCGACCTCGCGCCCCCCGCCGAGCCGGTAGTGCAGGTACGCGACGGGGACGCCGTCCGGCGTGTGCGTGTACACCGCGCCGACGGGCACGTAGTAGCGCCCGGCACCGGGGTGCTGCGAGGGGTGCAGGCCGGCGAGCAGCTCGGCGCGGTCCCGGTCGGTCTCGACGACACCGCGACCGAGGGTGAGGGCGTTGACGCCGCGGACGGCGAGGGCCGCCATCACCGCGACGAACAGGACGAGGCCCATCGCGATCGTCCGGCGCAGCACGGGGCGGCCGTGCAGCGCCGGCCACGAGTCGCTGGACATGCGCTGCTCCGGCGACAGCCCGCGGTCGGGCCCTCGTTGGCTCACTTTTCCTGCTCCCCCGGTCCGTCGGCGTGGCGTCGCGGCGTCGCGTCGCCACTCGTATTGCTCGACGTGGACCCTACGCTCGAAGTTCCGAGTCGGACCAACCAGCCTGATCAGCCCAGATATGCCGGGGCCACCGCCGCGTCGAGCAGACGCCGGGCGGCGCCCGTGCCGTCGGCGGGGGCGGTCCACAGATCGGCGCCGAAGTCTCCGGGGAGGGCGTAGAGGAGGTTCCCGTCGTCGGCCCAGACGGCCTGGTCGTCGATGCTGCGCTGCTCGGCGGTGGCGGTCTCGGTCATGGTGGCGAGGTCGAGGACGTAGAGCCGCCAGGGGGCGTCCTCGGACACGCCCGGGACGCGCTTCTTGTAGGCGATCCGGGTGCCGTCCGGGGAGAGCGAGGGGCACTCGACGTTCTGGTGGAGGGTGGTGAGGGTGCGGGCGCCGAGGTCGCCGCGGACCAGGTACGTCCGGCCGCCGGTGGCGACGGTCGCGTAGAAGGCCGTGTCGTCGGCGAAGGTCACGCCCCAGACGTTGACGTCGGCGGCGCGGTACGGCTTGCCGTCCTTGATCACGTCGAAGGTCTCCAGGTTGTCCCGGAGGTTCCCGTCGCGGACGTCGACGATCGCCGTGCGGGTGGAGAAGTCGGTGCCCGCGTAGGAGTCGCCGCTGACGAAGACCGTCCAGGCGACGAGGTGGCCGGACGGCGACACCCGGGAGCGGGTCGGGATACCGGCGGCGGGGAACGAGCGCAGCTCCCGGAGGTGGTCGTCGAGGACGACGGCCCGGTAGGTGTCCTGGAGTGCCCCGCGCTCCGCCTGGAGGCAGATGCCGGTGCCGGCGGCGGCGTGGAAGCGCAGGCACTGGACGCCGGAGGCGGTGCGGGGGCCGTCCGGGCGGTCGGCGGGGACGGTGGCGATCTCGTCGCGGTGGGGGCCCCAGGCCATGTTGCGGAAGGCGAGCTGCCGGGAGGCGGGCGTCCGGAGGGAGACGTCGCCGCGGGTGACGACCGGGCCGTCGGGCCGGGCCCGGTCGCGCTCGGCGGAGCGGTCGGCGGCGTAGCGGACGGCGCCGGTGCCGACCGCGCCGAGGAGGACGACGGCGGCCAGCAGGATCAGCACCCTGGTGCGGTTGCGGAGCGGGGTGGTGGTCACGAGGGCACCTCGGGGTCGGTGGCGGCGGGAGCGGGGGTCGGGGCGGGGCCGGGGACCGGGGCCGGACCGGCGGGGCCGCTCGGCGGTTCGCGGAGGACGAAGGCCGCACCGGCCGCACAGCAGGCCAGCGCACCCGCCGACCAGGCCAGCGCGGCGGTGCCGCCGACCACGCCCCAGAGCGCACCGAACGCCAGCGAGCAGGCGAAACGGGCGAGCGCCTGGCCCGTACCGACCAGGGCGAGCCCCGCACCGCGCTGCCCGGGCGGGACGGCGTCGGCCGCGGCGGCGGCGAGCACGCCGTCCGTCGAGGCGTAGAACGCGCCGTGCAGCACCAGCACGCAGACCACCGCCGGCAGCCCGCCCAGCGGCGAGAGCAGCAGCCCGTACGCGAGCAGCAGGACGCCGTGACCCGCCAGGAAGAGCCGGCGGCGGCCGATCCGGTCCGCGAGCGCGCCGAGCGGGACGGCGAGGAGGAGGAACGCGGCGGCGGTCCCGAGCGGGAGCAGCGGGAAGTACTCCGTGGCCAGGCCGAGGCGGCGCTGCACGAGCAGGTAGAGGAAGGAGTCGCTGACCGTGGTGAGGCCGAGGAGCACCGCGCAGAGGGTGAGCCGCCGCAGGTCGGGCCTGCGGAGCAGCGCGAGGCCGTCCCGGAGTCCCGGGGAGCCGGACTGCGGCCCGGACGGCCCGGACGACGGCCCGGCGGCGTCGGGGCGGTGCGGCACGAAGAGCAGCAGGATCAGCACGCCCAGCACCGCGACGCAGGCGCTGACCGCGAACACAGCCTGGTAGCCCTGCTGCCGGCCGCCGTCGGCGAGCAGCGGACCGCCGGCCGTCCGGAGCACCAGGAAGGCGGTGAGCGGTCCGAGCAGCGCACCGGCCGTGTCCATCGCCCGGTGGACGCCGAACGCCCTTCCGCGGTGGGCCGGTTCGGTGGCCAGCGAGATCATCGCGTCGCGCGGCGCGGTGCGCAGGCCCTTTCCGGTGCGGTCGACGGCGAGCACGGCGCCGATCAGCGGCACGGTGTGGACGAGCAGCAGGAGCGGCTTGCAGAGCGCCGACAGCCCGTACCCGAGCGCGGCGACCGCCTTGTGCCGGGGTGCGCCGTCCCGGCCGCGCCGGTCGGCGAGGTGGCCGCCGGCCAGGCGGACGAGCGCGCTGAAGCCGTTCTGGATGCCATCCAGCAGGCCGAAGCCGAGCGGGGAGAGGCCGAGCCCGGTGAGGAGGTAGAGCGGGAGGACGGCGCTGACCATCTCGGAGGACACGTCGGTGACCAGGCTGACGGTGCCCAGCGCCAGCACGGTGCCGGGCACGGCGGCCCGGGCCGCCCGGCCGGGGCGGTGGGGGCGGCCTACGGCGTCGGCGGCATCGGCGGTGTCGGCGGTGTCGGTGCCGTGGGCCGCGCCGGTGTCCGGGCCGGTGGCGGTGTCGGCGGCGGCCTCCCGCCGCCCCCGCCGGGGGGCGGCCGGGGCGACGGGGGCCTTGGAGCTGCGGGAGTCCGCGACGTACACGGGTGTCAGTTCCAGATGCCGGTGATGGTGGCGGCGGTGGCGGCGTTGCCCGCGTGGGTGGTCAGCCCGGCGAGGTCCTCCAGCGTTCGCAGCACGCTGTAGTGGTTGTAGGTGGTGGCGGTCGAGGAGCCCGGGGTGACGTGGGCGCCGTAGAAGATGGTGGGGATGCGGTTGCCGGAGAGGCGGTTGTCCTCGTCGAAGGTGACGACGAGGATGCTGTTGTTGCTCTTGGCCCAGGTGGCGTAGGCGCCGAGCTTGTTCTTGATCCAGGTGTCGCCGGTCGAGACCGAGCAGTCGTGCATGTCGTTGCAGAGGTCCGGCACGACGAAGGAGACCTTCGGCAGGCTCGCGAAGTTCGTCGGGAACTGCGTCATCGTGTAGGCGGTGTTGGTCGGCACGTTGCTGAAGCCGAACCACGGGTTGTGCTTCTGCGCGTACTTGCCGCTGGAGCAGACGGTCGAGCCCTGGCTCGGCAGGCCCTCGTTGTAGCTGCCCCAGGTCTTGCCGGCGGCGATCAGCTCGGAGGCGAGGTTGGCCTTGTTGATCGAGCCGACCGGCACGCAGCTGTCGTCCGTGCGGCCCTGGTTGGAGCCGGAGAACAGCTGGTAGTAGTTGGGCTCGCTGGGGTGGGTGAGCCCGAACGACTGGGTCAGGTTGGCGCCGCCGGCCTTCAGGGTGTTGTTGATGTACGGCGCGCCGGAGCTTCCGATGATCTGCGAGTAGGCGTGGTTCTCCAGGACGACGACCACCACGTGGTCCGGGGCCGGGAGGGCGGCGGCGTGCGCGGCCGTCCCGGTCGCGACCCAGAGGCCGAGGGAGCCGGCGACCAGGCCGAGGCCGGCGCCCAGGGCGGTCAGGGTGCGGCGGCGGGATCTCTCGCGGGTTGCGTTCATGACAAGTGTCTCGGGGGTCCGGGGCGTCTCGGACATGGGTGTCCTCCGTGCGTCGGGGGCGGCCGGGCCGGGGAGGTGGCCCGGCCGCGAGGGGGAACCGGCGGGGAATGCCCGATGGGAAATCACCGGGCCTGAGCGCCGCAAACAGTAGGAGCGGGACGGTGGCGCGGGCTCCGGCCGCGACATGAAGAGCAGGCGAACAGCGATCGCGCCCCACAGCCGAAGGTCAAGCGCAGGTCACAGCCCCGCCGATTGACCCGTCCGTGACGGCCGTGGTGGGATTTCCGCAGCCCCCATCGCCCTGACGTGGGCGTTCGGGCCGCCGACGGCCGGACGTTCACCGACCGCCACGGGTGGTCGCGGACCGTCGCCGGCCCGCACGGGGCCCGGATCGGCCCGCGCCGCCCCGGATCGGCTCGCAGCGGCCGGCGGACGGGTGTCGGGCGGATGACGCGGAGAAGTCGGACGTGAGCAGGGCGTGAGATGGACGTGAGCCGGTCGTGAGCGGTCCGGTCGGGAACGGTTCGGGCGTGGGTGCTTCCGGGGCGCGCGCGGAGCCGCCCTCCTGCGCGCCTGCCTGCTCGTGCGCGGGGGCGTGCGCGCCGGACGCGGGCGCACCGACCCCAGGCGCACCGGGAGCGGGCCCACCGGACGCGGGCGCGCACGTGTCCGACGCGCCTGGCGCCGGAGAGGCACGCCCGGGAGTCACCGCCGCCGGGCCGGGAGCCCTGGTCGTCGGCGTGGGCGCGCGCGGCTCGGCCACGGCGGCGGAGCTGCTCGGGCTGATCCACCGGGCACTGGCCGAGGCAGGGCCGCCCGGCACGCCCGTCGCCCTGATCGCCACCCTCACCGGCAAGGCCGCCCACCCGGCCGTCCGCCGGGCCGCCGCCGCACTCGGCGTCCCGGTCGCCGAACACCCGGCCGACGCCCTGGCGACCGTCCCCGTACCGCACCCGTCCGCCGTCGTCGGCGCGGCGGTGGGTACGGCCGGCGTGGCCGAGGCGGCAGCACTGGCGAGCGCGCCAGGCGGGGAACTCGTCGTGCCCAAGCGGAAGTCCCCGGCCGCGACGGTCGCCGTCGCCCGCCTGCCGCGCCACCCCGCTCCCCCGCCAGCCCCCGCAGGAGATCCGCCCATGACCCCCACATCCGGCTCCACCCCCGGGCCGCACACCCCCTCCGCCGCCGAGCCCTCCCCCGCCGGAGCCGCCGAGGCCGCCAAGGCCGCCGAACCCGATCTCCGCCACCACGGGGACGCCGAGGTGCGCGCCGCCGGACCCGACCTGGTCGACCTCGCCGTCAACGTCCGCACCGGCACGCCCCCGCAGTGGCTGCGCGAGCACCTGGCCGCCACCCTCGCCGACCTCGCCGCCTACCCCGACGGCACGTCCGCGCATGCCGCCGTCGCCGCCCGGCACGGCCGCCCGGTCGACGAGGTGCTGCTCACCTCGGGCGCCGCCGAGGCGTTCGTCCTGCTGGCCCGCACCCTGACGGCGCGTCACGTCGTCGTCGTGCACCCACAGTTCACCGAGCCGGAAGCCGCGCTACGGGATGCCGGACACGCCGTGCACCGCGTCCTGCTCTCCCCCGCCGACGGCTTCCGGCTCACTCCGGACGCCGTCCCCGAGGCCGCCGACCTGGTCGTGCTCGGCAACCCCACCAACCCGACGTCCGTCCTCCACCCGGCCGCCGCCGTCGCCGCCCTCGCCCGACCCGGACGCACCCTGGTGATCGACGAGGCGTTCATGGACACCGTGCCCGGCGAGACCGAGTCCCTGGCCTCGTCGGCCCGCGAGCTGCCCGGCCGGGTGGTCGTCCTCCGCAGCCTCACCAAGACCTGGGGCCTGGCCGGCCTGCGGATCGGATACGCGCTCGGTCCGGCCCCGCTGATCGCCGGCCTCGCCGCCGCCCAGCCGCTCTGGCCGGTCTCCACCCCCGCCCTGGCCGCCGCCGAGGCCTGCTCCACTCCGGCCGCCCTCGCGGAGGCCGAGGAGGCGTCGCACGAACTGGCCCTCCGGCGCGACCACCTGCTCAAGGGCCTCTCCGCCCTGCCCGCCGTCCGGGTGCACGGCGAGCCGGCGGCGTCGTTCGTCCTGATCGAACTGCCCGGGGCCGACACCGTCCGGACCGCGCTGCGCGAGCGCGGCTTCGCCGTCCGCCGGGGCGACACCTTCCCCGGCCTCGGCCCGGACTGGCTGCGCATCGCCGTCCGGGACGAGCCGACCACGGACCGGTTCCTCGCAGCACTCGAAGCGGCACTCGAAGCGGTGACCGGCCGCTGACCGGGCGCTGAGCTGGCTCTGAGCCCGCGGCCGAGCGGAGCGGCGACCGGGCAGTGATCGAGTCGCGGGCGGGCGGGGGCGGGCGACTACCGGTCCGGTCCGCCCCCGGGCGTGCGTTCCACCGAGGCCGCCACGTCCGCCAGGTCCTTGGCGATCGCCTTCGCCGCCGCCTTGGCGCCGATCCCGCCCAGCAGCCGCGCCAGGAACGGCAGCTTGTCGCCGTGCCGGGGCCGGGCCGAGAAGGTCATCGTGACGGTCGTCCGCCCGGGCGTGCGCTCCACGAGCCGGAACTCCGACACGTAGTGCATGCCCGCGTTGTCCGCCTCCGCGACGTACCGGACCGGGGCGTCGCACACCGTCACCCACATCTCCTCGGTGGCCGACTTGCCCAGCATCCGCCGGGTCTCCCGCCAGCGCGTCCCCACGCCGAACGGGCCCGGCGTGAGGACCTCCACCGAGTCGACGCCGCTCAGCACCTGCGGCATCGACTCCAGGTCGGTCATCGACCGCCAGACCCGGTCCGCCGGGGCCGCCATCTCGCGCGCCACCGAAACATCACGCTGTCCCATGCTTCGCAGTCTCCCCCCGGACGCGCCGGCCCGCGCGGCGTCGCCCGCCGGGCCCGCCGGCGGGGAGTGACCACCGTCACAACGGGCCCGTGTCACAACCCGCCGGGCTGTCCCGTCAAAGGTGTGTCCCGACAGACGACGGCAACGGAGAACACCATGGAAGCCCGCCTCAACCCCTTCACCAGCCCGGTCCTCGGCAAGGTCTTCAAGCACATCATCGCCGCGGGCAAGGTGCTGGAGGACTCGACCCTCCCCGCCACGACCCAGGAGCTGGTGAAGCTCCGCGCCAGCCAGATCAACAGCTGCGCCTTCTGCACCGACATGCACTTCAAGGACGCCGTGCACGCCGGGGAGTCCGCGGAGCGCCTCAACCTCGTCGCGGTGTGGCGGGAGGCCACGGTGTTCACCGAGGCCGAGCGCGCGGCGCTGGAGCTGACCGAGGAGGCCACCCGCATCGCCGACGCGGCCGGCGGCGTCCCGGACGAGGTCTGGGAGAACGCCGCCAAGCACTACGACGAGGAGCAGCTCGCCGCCCTCGTCGGCGCCATCGCGATCATCAACGCCTTCAACCGCGCGAACGTCCTGCTCAAGACGCCGGCCGGCGACTACCGGCCCGGCCAGTTCAACTGACCGGTACCGCCGCCCACCGGCCGCCGGCCGGGCCGCGCCCTCGTCCTCGTCCTGCCTCCGGGGTGTCCCCGGGTGCACGCGGAATCACCCC
>NZ_JBHXKE010000235.1:0-14295 GCF_042722765.1 Kitasatospora sp. NPDC058406 | reverse complement strand
GGCCGCAGAACGCGGCGGCCGCCCGGGACGGCGTCACGTCCAGCCCTGCGACTGCGTGAGCAGGTGGCGGTGCAGATGGGCGAGTCGGGCGTCGGCCAGCGTGCCGGCGCGGGTGGCGAGGTTGCCCGTACGGGCGTCCGTTCGTCCATCACCGGCTGGACCGGGTCGGCGCGCAGGTCGAGCTGGTCGATCCGGGCCGCCAGCCGGCCTTCCTGGACGCGTGGCACCCCGGCGGCCCGCCGATGCCCGCCGTCAACGAGGAGAGGACCCCGCGGACCCGGCGGACCCGGCGGACCCGGCAGGGCCTGCGGGCCGGTCCGGTCCGGCCCGGTGGCCGCCGCCGTGGCGGGGCCGCCGGGGGGTCAGCCGGGCCGCCGGGTGGGCCGCGGTGTCGAGGGGCTCCGTCCGCGCCGGGTGGGCGAGTTCGGCGAGGTAGTGGGCACGGGGGGCCGGGGCGGCCCCGAGGGTGCGGACGTGCGGGGAATCCCACTGCGCGTCGAGCAGCCGGCCGCCGGCGTCGGCGAAGCGGGTGGCGAGGTCGGCGACGGCGACGCGCGCGGCGTCGGGGCGGCGGTGGAACATCGAGTCGAGGCTGAGCACGGAACCGGTGACGATGCCGAAGACGCCGCCGACCAGCTCCTCCCCCTCCCAGACCTCGGCGCTGTGGGCCGCACCGAGCCGGTGCAGCCGGACCAACGCCTCCTGCAACCCGGCCGTGAGCCAAGGGGGTTCGCGCCCCTCCGCACAGGCGGCGAGGACCTCCTCGAAGGCCCGGTCGGCGCTGGTCCACCAGCCGAGGCGGTTGCGGAGCAACCGGGAGAGCTTGCGCCCGACGCGGACCTGCTCCGGGGCGATCACCGGGCGCGGGTCGGGCGACCACCAGCCGAGCGCGTACGGGTCCCGGTGGTCCGGTCCCGGCAGCAGGACGACGTCCCCCGCCGCCACCGCGTCCTCGTACCGGGCCTCGTTGAAGGCGCTCGCGTAGTCGTCGGCGGCGGGCAGCGGGAACAGCCCGCGCCGGTACGCCGCCAGCAGCACGTCCGGCTCCAGCGTGCCGCCGAACGCCGCAGGCCCGTCGGCGGGCGCCCGCGCGACGTCCACGGCGTCGAACAGGCCCGCCGCCGAGGGGGGTTCGGTCGCCCGCCCGCCGTCCGGCGCCGTCACCTCATCGCTCCCAGCGGCGGGACGAGGAAGCCCTCGGCGGTCAGCTGCGTCAGGTAGAGGTCCAGCAGTTCGCCGTCCACGGCGGGCAGTTGGACGCCGCTTCCGGCGAGGGCGTGGTCGGTGTTGGCCCGGTCGAAGAGCGGGAACGTCGGGCGGAAGTACATCTCGCTGATGGAGAGTTCGGTGCCCGGCGCGCGGTCGACGAAGAGCGGCACGAACGGGGTCACCGGGTGGGTGGGGTGGCCGGCGGCGAACCGGATCAGCCCCTGGACCCACTCGCCGTAGGGCACCTCGTCCACCGGGTAGCCGCGCGCGCGGAGCCGGTCGGCGAGGTCGGCGAGGCCCGCGGGCCGCGGTGACGTGATGTGGTAGACCTCGCCGTTGGCGGGGGCGTGGGCGACGATGTGGGCGACGGCGCGGCTGAACCGGTCGGCGGGGACGAAGTCGAGCGGCAGCCGGACGTCCGGGTAACTCCCGCTCTCCGCCATGTACTTGATCAGCGCGCAGAGTTCGGTGCCGGTGTTCATCACGCCTCCGGCGAGGTCCCCGGTGACGTCGTTGGTGCGCATCACCGTGACCGGCAGCCCGGCCGCCGCAGCGTTGTGCAGCAGCTGCTCGGCCACCCACTTGCTCTCCACGTAGCCGACGGCGAGCTTCTCGGGGTGGGCGAGCGGAGTCCGTTCGGTCACCTCGCGGACGCCGGCCGCGCCGAACCCGGCGAGCACCGCGAGGGTGGAGAGGTAGTGCACGGGTATGCCGCGCGAGTGCCCGGCGAGCCGGACCACCTCGCGGGTGCCGCCGACGTTGGGGCCGCGCAGCTGCTGGTACGGGTAGATGAAGTTGACCTGGCCGCCGAGGTGGTGGATGGCGTCGAGGCTGTCCGCCAGCTCCTCGAACCGGTGCTGGGTCAGACCGAGCAGCGGCTCGGCGAGGTCGCCGACCAGCGGGATCACCCGGCGGTCGGCCAGGTCGTGCCGGAGGAACCGCTGCTGGGCCGCGCGGATGCGTTCCAGCGCGTGTTCCTCGTCCGGGGCCCGGACGAGGCAGTGGATGCGGGCCGCGGTGGTGTGCAGCAGCGTGTCGAGCAGGTGGGCGCCGCAGAAGCCGGTGGCGCCGGTGAGCAGGATCTCGGTGGGTTCGGCGCGGGAGGGCGCGGGGTGCCAGGACTGCCGGACGGGGGTGCTGAGCCGGGCCTCGGCGGTCCAGTCGACGGCGGCGCGGCCGGGAGCGGGCGCGCCGCCGGGGGCGTCCTCGCCCGCGCGGGCGGCCCGGGTGGCCGCGGCGAAGGCGCGCAGGGTGGCGTCCCGGAGCAGCGAGCGGGTGAGCCCGCGGATCCGGGTGACGTCGATGCCGAACATGATCCGGGCCCGGGCGAGCATCTCCATGGCGAGCAGGGAGTTGCCGCCGAGGTCGAAGAAGTCGTCGTCGGGGCCGACCTGTTCGACGTCGAGGAGCTCGGACCAGAGGTGGCCGACGCCGACGTCGACGGCGTCGCCGGTACCGGTCCCGCTGCTCCCGTTGCCGCCGCCGCTGTCACCACCGCCGCTGCCGCCGCTCGCACCGCCCGCGCCGGGGCCGCTCCCGTTCCCGTTCCCGGCGGAGGCCCGCAGGCCGTCCGCGGCGCCGTCCGCCCCCTCGCCGTCCCGGCGCTGCAACTGCGGTCGGGTGTGCGGCAGTCGGCGCCGGTCGATCTTGCCCGCCGGGGTGAGGGGCATGGAGTCGAGCAGGACGAACTCGGCGGGGACCATGAAGTCGGGGAGCCGTGCGGCCAGGAAGGCGCGGATCTCCCGGCGCCGGGCCCGGGCGCCGGACGCGCCCCGGTCGCCGAGCGTGTAGTAGGCGGTGAGGACGTGGGCGCCGTCGTCGCCGTCGTCGGCGGCGACCCGGGCCTGTCGGACGTCCGGGTGGGAGGCCAGGACGGACTCGATCTCGGCGGGGTCGACGCGGTAGCCGCGGACCTTCACCTGGTCGTCGAAGCGACCGAGGATCTCCAGCAGGCCGTCGGCCCGCCAGCGGCCCGCGTCACCGGTCCGGTACATCCGGTCGCCGGGGGCGGCCGCGTAGGGGTCGGGCAGGAAGGCCTCGGCGGTGAGCGCGGGCGACTTCCAGTAGCCGCGGGCGAGACCGGGACCGCCGAGGTAGATCTGGCCCTTCTCGCCGGGCCGGACCGGGCTGAGCCGGGCGTCCAGGACGTGCACCCGCACACCGGGCAGCGGTCTGCCGATCGGCACGGGCGCGTCGATGCCGCCGGGGTGCCGGTCGGAGGCGGAGCGCCGGTCGCCGGCGCGGTGCCGGTCCGGGGCGGGGTGGCCGTCCGGGGAAGACTGACCGTCCGGGGAGGGATGGCCGTCCGGGGAGGGATGGCCGGCTCCCGGCGGGTGGAGGACGGACCCGTGGGTGCCGGCGGCCAGCACCTCGGGCGTGATCTCACAGAGGGTGGAGGTGACGGCCGCCTCGGTCACGCCGTAGGCGTTGACCAGCCGGACCCCGGGCAGCCGGTCCAGGCAGGTCCGGCAGTCGTCGGCGTGCACGGTGTCGCCGCCGACGACGATCAGCCGCAGCCCGTCGGGGGCGGGCCCGCCCTCGGGGAGCAGCGCGACCACGTGGTGCCAGTACGCGGGGGTGAGGTCGGCGACGGTGAGGCCCAGTTCGCTCATCCGGTGGACGAGTTCGGTGGGCGCCCAGGTGCGGGCGCCGCCGAGGACGAGGGTGGAGCCCGCGGTGAGGGCGGCGAAGACCTGTTCCAACGAGGTGTCGAAGCCCAGGGCGGCGAGCTGCAGCACGCGGTCCCGGGGGGTGAGTCCGTAGGCGCGGACGACCCGGTCCAGGGTGAAGACCAGGGAACGGTGGGTGACCGGGACGCCCTTGGGGGTTCCGGTGGTACCGGAGGTGTAGATCAGGTAGGCGAGGTCCCCGGGCGCGGCCGGGTCCTCGGGCGGGACCGGGTCGCCGGACGCGGCGCCGGCCGGTGCGACGGCGCCCGCCGGTGCGGTGGCGTCGGCCCCGAGCACCGGCACCCCGGGGAAGGTCCGCCCCTCCTCCGCGACGACCACGTCCGCCCCGCAGTCCTCGACCAGCCCGGTCAACCGCCGCTCGGGGTGGACCGGGTCCAGCGGCAGGAAGGCGCCGCCGGCCTTGAGGACGCCGAGCCAGGCCGTCACCAGGTCCGCGCCGCGTTCCAGGCAGACCGGGACGACCCGCTCCGCCCGCACGCCCCGGGCGCGCAGGGCGGCGGCGAGCCGGTCACTGCGGCGGTCGAGCTCACGGTAGGTGAGCGCGTCGCCGTCGTCGGTGAGGACGGCGAGGGCGTCGGGGGCGTGCGCGGCACGGGCCCGGAACATGCCGTGCACGGTTCCGGTGGATCCGGCGCGGCCCGGCGTGCGGGCCGCGGCCGGCCCGTCCGGATCCGCGCACTCCGACCCGGCGTGGGCCGGTCTCGCGCCGTCGGGTCCGGCGTGGGCCGCGCCGTGGCCGACCGGGCCGAGCCCGGCCGGGTGCCACTCGCGGTCCACGTAGTCGCGGCACTCGTCGCGCCGCGCGGGCCCGAACACGGTGCGCCATCCACTGGGTACCGTGAAGTCACCGGGCCAGATCGTATACTGACCGTCTTGATTGCAGAGCACGGCGTGACGCCCGGAGTTCGCCTCCGAACGCGCGCCCCGCGCGCTGTCTGCTGCATCATCCACCGGCTTGACCTCATGCTGTGGCGGCAGAATGCTGGGAGGTGCGACATTTCCGACTATACGCACTCACGGCTCATTTCAAACGTCCGACCGAACGCCGCTCGGACGCTCGTGAGCCCCTGCCCGAAAGGCCCCGAGACCCGCCGGACCCTCCGCCCGTCACCACGGGTGAACCGCTCACGGGCGGCCCGACCGCCCCGTCCTCGCCCGAACTCGCCCGCCCGACAGGCGGGGTGATGTCGTGGAGGAGGTAGCCTCGTTGACTCGTCGGCGACAACGCCTGATGGCCTGTTACCTGGTCTGGATGGTGCTGTTCACGGCCATCTACTACACCAACCCCTCGCAGCGGATCATCTGGTGGACGGGCATCGGCCTGGGCGGCGTCGCCGCCATCGTGGTCGGCGTCCGTCTCAACCGCCCGTCCCACGCGCTGTTCTGGTACCTGCTGGCACTCGCCAACCTCAGCTTCACGGCGGGCGAGGTCGTCCAGGTCATCCAGATGCAGTTCCTGCACCTCGGCAGCCCGTTCCCCTCCGTCGCCGACGGCTTCTACCTCGCCGAGTACCTGCTCTACGCGGCCGGCGTCCTGGGCTTCATCCGCTGGCGTACGGCACATCAGGACCGGGCCAGCCTGCTGGACGCGCTCATCCTCACCATGGGCCTGGCCCTGCTCGCCTGGATCTACCTGATCCTGCCGTACACCCGGAACCCCGACCTCGACTGGTTCCAGAAGGCCGTCGCCATCGCCTACCCGCTCGGCGACGTGGTCGTCCTCGCGCTGCTGCTGCGGCTGGTGGTGCCGCGCGGCGGGTTCAGCCGCTCGCTCCAGCTGCTCGCCATCGGCACCGTCGGCCTGTTGGCCGCCGACGTCGCCTACGGCCTGATCCTGCTGCACGGCGAGTGGCACATCGGCACCCCCGTCGACCTCGGCTGGGCGGCTTTCTACACCGCCTGGGGCGCGGCCGCGCTGCACCCGTCCATGGTCGAACTGACCAGACCCATCCCCAGCCAGCAGCCCGACCTCAGCCCCGGCCGGCTCGCCCTGCTCACCCTCGCCTCCCTGATCGCGCCGACCATCCTGATCGTCGAGTCGGTCCTCGGAAACACCAGCAACGCCGGGGTGATCGGCGCCTTCTCCGCCGTCCTCTACCTGCTCGTGCTGGCCCGGCTGGCCGTCGTGGTCCGCGCCCGCAGGCAGGCCGTCGCGCGGGAACGCGCCCTGCGCGAGGCCGGATCCTCGCTCACCGCGGCGGTCACCGTCGAGGAGGTCGCCGACGCCGTCCAGGCCGCCGCCTCGACCCTGATGCCCACGGAGGACGGTCACGTCGCGCTGCTCGCCGTCACCGAGGGCGGCATGCTGCACGTCCGGCACGCCCAACGCGGCTCCGGCCACCACCCGATCCGGGGCGGCGACTCCGACGAGGTGCTCGCCCTGGCCGCCTACCGGGAGACCAGACTGCTGCCCGTCGAGGCCGTCGGCGCCGGCCTCTCCGGCCGCCTCGACGGCATGCCCAACGCCCTGCTCTGCCCGCTCACCCTCGCCGAGCGCCCCTCCGGGGACCCGCTGATCGGCGCGCTCATCGTCACCGGCACCGAGCAGGAACTGACCAGCCTGTGGGGTTCGCTGGAGATCCTGGCCGCCCAGGCCGCCCTCGCCGTCGAGCGCGTCACGCTGAGCCAGGAGATCACCCGCCGCAACAGCGAGGCCTACTTCCGCACACTGGTGCAGAGCGCCAGCGACGTCATCCTGATCCTCAACGCCGACGACTCCGTCCGCTACGCCTCGTCCTCCTCCGCCGAGCGGGTCCTCGGCTATCCCGACCTCAACGGCACCCTGATCACCGAGCTCGTCCCGCCCGAGGACAGCCGGGCCGTCGGCGGCGCGCTGGCCCGGATGCGCGGCCCGGACGGCGCCGGCAGCCGGTCCGGCGGCGACACGCAGCGTGAGCACTGGCGTCTGCTGCGCTCCGACCGCACCCTGATCGAGGCCGAGGTCCGCTGCAACGACCTGCGCGACGACCCGACCGTCGGCGGCCTGGTGCTCACCCTGCGCGACGTCACCGACCAGCGGCAGATGGAGCGCGAACTCACCCACCGCGCCTTCCACGACTCGCTCACCGGCCTGGCCAACCGCGTCCTCTTCCTGGACCGGGTCGGCCACGCGCTCTCCCGCGGCGAACGCAGCGGCGCCGTCACCGGCGTGCTCTTCATCGACCTGGACGACTTCAAGATGGTCAACGACACCCAGGGGCACGCGGTCGGTGACGAGCTGCTGGTCGCCGTCTCGCTGCGGGTCTCCACCGCGCTGCGCACCTCCGACACGGCGGCCCGGCTGGGCGGCGACGAGTTCGCGGTGCTGGTCGAGGACGCGGTGCGGCCGGCCGACGTGGGCGGGATCGCGGACACCGTGCTGGCCGCCTTCTCGGAGCCGTTCAAGCTGAGCGCGGGCGCGGTCCGGGTGACGGCCAGTATCGGCGTGGCGACGACGGAGGACAGCGTGGACACCACCGAGCTGCTCAGCCACGCCGACCTGGCGCTGTACTCGGCGAAGGCGGCCGGCAAGCGGCAGTGGTGCCCGTACCAGCCCGCGTTGCAGGCCGGGATGGTGGAGCGGCACGAGCTGAACGAGAACCTGGACACCGCGATCGCCGAGTCCGCGTTCCGGCTGTACTACCAGCCGATCGTCGACCTGGCGACCGGTGACCTCGTCGCCTTCGAGGCGCTCGTGCGGTGGCCGCACGACCGGCGCGGCATGGTCCTGCCCGACGAGTTCATCGCCCTCGCCGAGGAGAGCGGCCAGATCGTGCCGCTCGGAGCCTGGGTCCTGGAACGCGCCGCCCAGGAGGCCGCCGTCTGGCACCGGCAGAGCACCGCCGTGCGCGCCGCCGCGGGCCGGCCGCCGCTGCGGGTCAACGTCAACGTCTCCGCCCGGCAGTTCCGCGACGCCGGCTTCGTCGACGTGGTGCGCGGCGCCGTCCGGGCCTCCGGCATCCCGGCCGAGTCGCTGGTGCTGGAGCTGACCGAATCCGTGCTGATGCGCCGGGACGGGCGCGTCCACACCGACATGCGGACCCTGGCGGACCTGGGCGTCGGCATCGCCATCGACGACTTCGGCACCGGGTACTCGTCCCTGTCGTACCTGCGGGAGTTCCCGATCTCGATCCTCAAGATCGACAAGTCCTTCATCGACGGCCTCGGCCACTCCCCGCAGCAGTACGCGCTGGTCGAGGGCATCACCCGGATCGCCGACACCCTCGACGTCCAGGTCATCGCCGAGGGCATCGAGAACCCCGAGCAGCGCGACCTCCTCGCCGGGATGGGCTGCCCGCTCGGCCAGGGCTACCTCTTCGCCCACCCGCTCACCCCGGACCAGGCCCGCACCTTCATCGCCGAGTGGACGGCCGCCCCCGACGGACGGCCGGACAGCCGCCCGGCCCCGGCGTAGGCGGGTCCCGCCGCCGTTCCCGTTCCCGGCCCGGCAGTGGGCCGGGAACGGGAACGGGAACGAGAAGGGGGAGGGGGAGGGGAAAGGAGAAGGGGGAGGGAAACAGGAAGGGGGCCGGAAGCGGATCAGGCGGGCCGGAAGGGCTCGGCCGTCGCGAGCAGCCGCTTCGGGAGGTACGGGGAGTCGACCCGGATCCGCCAGCCCCGGCGGCGGGCGTGGCACGCCAGACCCAGGACGGCGAGGTCGACCGCCGAGTCGCTGCTGTCCGCGCGATCCGCGACCCGGTAGTAGTCCCGGTGCACCTCCAGGGCGTCCACCAGCGCCAGGTTGAAGCTCTCCTCGTCCCCCTCGACCAGCTGCGAGAAGAGGACGACGGGCGGAGGGAAGAAGCCCCAGTCCTTCCCCTGCTCGACCTCCGCCAGGGCCCGTTCCGTCGCCGGTACGGGGTCCTCGCCCCGGAGGTAGTCGTGCAGGGCCTCCGGGTAGGAGGCGAACGCCGACCGGGGCGCACCGTCCCGGAGCGCGACGGCGGGACCGGCGTGGACCAGCGGGGCGAGATCCTCGCGCGCGCCGGAGACCAGGGCGAGGGAGACGGCCTTGCACCAGCCCCAGGGGCCCGCCTCGTCCCTGTCCAGGGTGGCGGGGTAGCGCAGCGTCCGGCCGTCGATCGCCACCTCCACCTCGGTGCCCGGCGCGGCGAGGGCGGTCCGGAACACCGTCGCCGCCATGCGGGAGGCCCGGCGCAGCCTGGCGATCTCGCCTTCCCCGACGTCGTCGGCCTGCGAGGCGCGGGCCTTGAAGAACATCTCCTCGTAGCGGGCCACGCCCGCCAGCCGCCAGACGGCGAGCGGCTTCCCGTCGACCGGGGTGAACGCCTCCTCGGCCTCCCGGGCGAGGAACGCCGCGCCGTCCGGGTGGACGGCCTGCGGCTCCCCCGGCCGCTCGACCCGCACCGGCCCGGCGGCCAGGGCGGCGACCGCGTCCGGGCGGCGGTCCCGGCCGAAGGGCCCGACCCGCGGGCCGGGCGTCTCGAACCCGGTGACCAGGGTGCGCGGGAGGTAGTCGGTGTCGACCGCCGGCCACCAGCCCGGGCCCCGGTACGCGAGCGCGGCCAGGGCGAGCGGTATCAGCGGGAGGAGGCTGCCCGGCCGGGCGTGGACGGGGTTCGTCCGGCTCTGCCGGAGCAGCAGCCCGGTCAACCCGGCGTCGAACGCCGCCCGGTCCCCGGCGACCAGGGCGCGCAGCGTGACCAGGCCGGCGGCGTGCGGCCGGTCGAGCAGGTCCTCGCCGCTCGCCTCCCCGCGCCCGCGGACGCGTTCCAGCGCCGCGTCGACGGCGGCGAGCCGCTCCTGCGGGCTCGGCGGGTAGGACGCGTCCTCGTCGTCCAGGACGCCGATGGCCTGGGCCAGGAGTCCGGTGGCGAGCTCGACGACGGGGTCACCGGCCGAGCCCGCGTCGAACTTCCGCCGGGCGAAGCAGAACGCCTCCCCGTGGTGGTGGGCCCGGTCCGAGAGGATCGCGAGGCAGAACGCGTCGAGCCACTCGTACGGGGCGACCCCGCTCGCACCGTCGTCGTCCTCGCCGGGTTCGTAGCTGATCCCGAAGTTCACGTAGTCGAGGAAGACCTGGAAGTCGACGTGCGGGAAGTACGCGGCGAACGCGACGGCTCCGGCGGCGGACTCGGTGGCGTCCTTCAGGACGGCCCTGGCCTCCGGGGTGTCCAGGGCGGGCCGCTCGGCCGAGAGGGCGCCCAGGTACTCGACGAACTCGTCCGCGAGGTACGTCCATTCCCGGGAGGCCATCCGGCCGGCCCGCGACATGGAGCGGACCTCCCCTCCGATCCGGTTGGTGAAGTCCTCACGTGTCGTCGAAAGCAACGCCTCGCCCACCTGGTGACGCTCTATCCGCACAGTCCCGCTCCTTGCTCCTGACCTGCACGTCAGCCTACGGGCGCGGTCGGTCACCGCCTCCCGCGGGTCGGACCGCCCGGGTACCGCCCGTCCGGAGGGGCGCGGGGCGGCCGACGGGCGCTACGCCCGGCGGTAGGCGCCCGCGCGGGCGGCGGCCTCGGCGGCGTCGGCGGCGCGGTCGGCGGCGGCCTCGTCCAGCGGGTCGCCGGTGGTCAGCATCCGGTAGTAGAGCGGGGCGGAGACGGCCCGGACCACCTCGAACGGGTCGGTGTCGGGCGGCAGTTCGCCGCGCTCGACCGCGTCGGCCACGCACGGCGCCCACTCGGCGACCCGGACCAGGTAGAAGCGGTGCAGGGCCTCGGCCGCCGCCTCGTCACAGGTCGCCGCCACCAGGACGGCGCGGAACAGCGCGCCCTGGCGCGGGTCGGCGAGGGTGCGCGCGACGAGCCGGGCGTTGGCGCGGAGGTCGTTGCGGAGCGAGCCGGTGCGCGCGCGGGGCAGGGACTGCTCGGCCATGTCCGCGAGCAGGTCGGCCATCAGTGCGCCGGTGGAGCCCCAGCGGCGGTAGACCGTGGTCCGGCCGACCTCGGCCCGGCGGGCGAGGTCGCCGAGGTCGAGTCCGGCGAAGCCGACCTCGACGAGGGCGTCCTCGGCGGCGCGCAGGACGGCGGCCCGGACGCGGGCGGTGCGACCGCCGGGGCGCTGGGCGCCGGGGGCGGTGCCGGGGGCGTCGGGGGCGGGGGCGTCGGGGGCGGGGGCGTCGGGGGCGGGGGCGTCGGGAGTGGCGTTCTCCGGAGTCATTAACGGGATTCCTGTTCCGTTAGTGGTGGACGCGGTGCTAGGGTCAGGACATCTTAACGGAACAAGAGTCCCGTTAACGGAGGGCGTGCAGTGCAGTCGCCCACCGGGACGGGGAGGGAGCACAGTCATGGAGTACCGCCAGCTCGGAGCGTCCGGCCTCAAGGTCCCCGCACTCTCGCTCGGCACCGGCACCTTCGGCGGCAGCGGCCCGCTGTTCGGCGCCTGGGGCACCACCGACGTCCAGGAGGCCCGCCGCCTGCTCGACATCGCGATCGACGCCGGCGTCACCCTGTTCGACACCGCCGACGTCTACTCGGACGGCGCCTCGGAGGAGGTGCTCGGCCAGGCGGTCAAGGGCCGTCGCGACCAGGTGCTGATCTCCACCAAGGCCGGCCTGCCCACCGGCGACGGCCCCAACGACGCCGGCACCTCGCGCGCCCGCCTGATCACCTCCGTCGACGCCGCCCTGCGCCGCCTCGGCACCGACTACCTCGACCTCTTCCAGCTGCACGCCTTCGACGCCGCCACCCCGGTCGAGGAGGTGCTCGCCACCCTGGACGACCTGGTCCGCGCCGGGAAGATCCGCTACACCGGCGTCTCCAACTTCTCCGGCTGGCAGCTGATGAAGTCGCTCGCCGCCGCCGACGCGCACGGCCGCCCCCGCTACGCCGCCCACCAGGTCTACTACTCGCTGGTCGGTCGCGACTACGAGTGGGAGCTGATGCCGCTCGGCCACGACCAGGGCGTCGGCGCCCTGGTGTGGAGCCCGCTCGGCTGGGGCCGGCTCACCGGGAAGATCCGCCGGGGCACCCCGATCCCGGCCGGCAGCCGCCTGCACGACACCGCCGACTACGGCCCGCCGGTGGAGGACGAGCTGCTCCACGACGTCGTCGACGCGCTCGACTCCGTCGCGAAGGAGACCGGCCGCACCGTCCCCCAGGTGGCGATCAACTGGCTGCTGCGCCGCCCGACCGTCTCCTCGGTCATCATCGGGGCCCGCAACGAGGAGCAGCTGCGGCAGAACCTCGGCGCCGTCGGCTGGGAGCTGACGGTCGAGCAGATCGCCCGCCTGGACGCGACCAGCGGCCGCACCGCCCCGTACCCCTACTTCCCGTACCGCCGCCAGGAGGGCTTCGCCCGCCTGAACCCGCCCCTGGCGGGGTGACGGGGCATCCTCAAAACCGATTGCGGCAACGGCTGCGGGCACGGCAGAGTCGCCGACATGATCGAACTGCGTGCACTGACCTCCGACGACTGGCGGCTCTGGCGCGGACTGCGCCTCGCCGCCCTGGGCGAAGCGCCCTACGCCTTCGGCTCCACCCTGGCCGACTGGCAGGGCGAGGGCGACCGAGAGGAGCGCTGGCGCTCACGCCTGGAGATCCCCGGCGCCGTCGATCTGGTGGCGTTCGTCGACGGCGAGCCCGCCGGGATGGCGAGCGGCGTCCCGGGCGAGGACGCGGAGGGCAAGCCGGACCGGGCGAGCACCGAGCTGATCTCGATGTGGGTCGGCCCGGCGGCACGCGGCCGGGGAGTCGGCGAGCGGCTGATCGGCGAGATCGAGCTCTGGGCGGCGACACGGGGGTGCGCCGCCCTGAAGCTCGCCGTGATGCCCGACAACGAGCGGGCGATCGCCCTGTACGAGCGCGCCGGCTTCACCAGGACCGGCGAGGAGGGCGACCTCCTGCCGGACGGCGTCCGGCGCGAGCTCGTCCTGGCGAAGCCGGTGAGCGCGGGATGAGCGCGCTCACCCACGGCCGGGCGCACCGGCCGCCGCAGGTCCAGGTCATCGACGTGGACCCGGTGGACGCCGACCACCTCGCCCTCGTCGTGCGCTGCCTGGCGCACACGTGCCTCGGCACGCGGTTCCACTGCACCGACCGGCGGGGGAACGCGGTCGAACTCGCCCTGGTGGAGATCCGGCGGAACCCCACGCTCACGGTCGACGAACTGGAGCCGCCGCACGGCGCCCGTCTCCTCCTCGCCGGCGCCGGCGCCGGGGCGCCCACCGGCCCGGACGGCGTCGACGTACGCGCCGGGGACGTCCTCCTCGGGACCTCGTCGGCCGCCTGACCGCCGCACCGGGCCGGCCCCGCGCTACCCGGCCGGGGCCGCCGGGTGGGGGTGGCCGAGGTGGGGGAAGGCGGGGAGCAGGTCGGTGTGCGGCGGGACGTGGTCCGAGGTGACCTTGCCCCCCGACACCATCGCCAGACGCGCCGAGGTCACGTCGTCGGTGAGCGTGCGGCCGTTCGGAGGCACGGTAGAACTCAGGCCGCCGCGCTCCCGCCCGTCGCGCTCCCGCCCGTCGAGGTTTCGCCGCCCACACCTCCGGACGGGCTGCCACCGTGCGCCGAGAAGACGAACACGGCGGCGTCGCCGTCCAGGTCGATGCTCAGCGCGGCATCCAGCGCCTTCGCCAGCCGGGTGAGCAGCGGGAGGGTCGGCAGGGAATCGCCACCCTCGACGAGGGAGATCTGCGGTTGCGTCATACCGGCCCGCCGCGCCACTTCCGCCTGAGAGATCCCCAGCTCCGTCCGCCGGTCATAGACGGCCTGCCCCAGTGCGAAGGCGTAACCGGCCTCCACATAGGCCTGGGACTCGTGCACCGGCTCGCCCAGGATCTTCCGGGTTCGGCGGGTCTTCCACTGTGCGTGGTTCACGAGCTCTCCTCCGTGGTCCGGTCGTAGACATGCGCAGCGGGACCGTGGTCCGCCTCGCACTCCTTCTGCGCCTGCTGAGCGCGCTCGACCTCGGCCGCCTCCCGCTGCCGCGTCTTGCGGAAGACCGTCAGCAGCACGATGCGGCGAGCAGGCGCGAGCCAGTAGGTGATCCGCACAGCGCTGCCGTCCACGCTGAAGCGCAGCTCACGCACTCTGCCACCCAGGTGGCGCGAGTAGGGCTCAGCCAGAGTCGTCGGCCTGTCTGCGAGCATATCGACCGCACGTTCGGCTTTGTCGTAGTGGGCATCCGGGAGGAGCTCCAGCCACTGCCTGACCTCTGGCTCGATCTCGATCTGCCACGGGTTGCCCACCCAAGTGACTATACAGATATCTATATACCCGCACGAGTCTCGCCGGTGGGGCCCCCCCCGGCGCGCGGCGCGCGCCCCCCGGCGCCCCCCCCCCACCCGGCCCCGGGCCGGCGCGGGGGGGGGGCGGCGGGGGGGGCCGGGGGGGTGGCGGGGCGGCGGGGGGGGGGCGGCGCGCTGGGGGGGCGCCCCCCACGGCCGGTGAGCGCTCGGCGCGCGCTCAGCCGACGAAGATCGAGGCCTTCGACGCCAGGTCCAGGAAGTACC
>NZ_JBHXKE010000234.1:0-14298 GCF_042722765.1 Kitasatospora sp. NPDC058406 | reverse complement strand
GCTACGAACGCAAGGCCGACCACTTCGCAGCCTTCGCCAGCATCGCCGCAGCCCTCATCTGCACCCGACGGCTATCCAAATGAGATGTCTTCTTAGAGGACGCTCTTGTCACTTATGCACAGGTTCGGGGTAGTTTGCCACCTGCCCGAAAGGTCTCGCGATGAGACCTTTGCCGGAAGTATCACCACAGCCCGGCCGTCGACACCGTTACAGTTCATCACTTTTCGGAGCGAACGCTCCTGTCCAGTTCAAAGTTCCCATGAATTGTCCGAATCGGTTCACTCGGACTAGTCGAGTTCAACTCCCTTACGCAGAAGTAAAGTTATGACGATTCAACCGCAGCGCAGAGCATATCCGAGTGATCTTTCCGACGCCCGCTGGGCCCTGGTGGAGCCGGTCCTGACCGAGTGGCGGGCCGAACGCCAGAAGACCTCGCTGGGTCTCGGCGCCAGGGTCACCGACCTGCGCGAGGTCACGAACGCGATCCTGTACGTCAACCGGACCGGGACCGCCTGGCGTTACCTACCGCATGACTTCCCACCGCACACCACCGTGTTCTCGCACCTCAGCGCATGGACCGCCGACGGCACGATCGAAGAACTCGACGTCCGGCTGCGCCTCCTGATGCGGGAGAAGGAGGGCCGCTCACCCGAGCCGACCGCGTGCGTAATCGACGCCCAGAGCGTCAAGACCGCACCCAGTGCGCCGACCGCGACCCAGGGCATCGACGCCGGCAAGCAGCACCTCATTGGGCTCGCCGAATCGCATCCCACTGTCAACAAGGCCTGGGTCGACACCGGCTACAAGACCCAGGCCGTTGAACACGGAGCGAAGCTCGGCATCGACGTGGACGTCGTCCACGAGACGTCCAGGCCAAGGCCTTCTCGGTTGTTCCGCGAAGGCGGGTGGTCGAGCGCAGTTCCGGCTGGATCATGATGCACGGCCGGCTCGCCCGGAACGGCGAGACCAAGCCCGAGTACTCCGAGAGCATGATCCGCTTCGCGATGATCTCGAACCTCGCGAAGCGAGCAACGGGCGAAGCGCCATAACTTGGCATAATTCGTGAACTATCACGCATTCAATCAGGACGTCCTCTCGCACCGCCGACCCCATCCTGAAGACCTCGGTAATGATCCTGCTGCAAGGGGCCGGGATCTCCGTCACCCACGCCCCGCGAAGCGGGCAACGCTTCCGCACCGACCGTCAAGATGCCCACATCGTCACCGCCGTCCTGGACATCGTCCAGACCACCCTCTACCGACTCACCGAGGCTTTCGGGATCGGGTTCACCACCGCGGACCTGCTCCCCCCGAACTGGCCTCCCTGGTAGCCGCCCGGAACGTCATCGCGCAGGACCTCCCCCCACGGCGCCTGGGATCCTCCGGGTGCCCCGCCCCCTGAGTTGGGCGTCGGCGATCACGACAAGGTCAGCCGGCACCGTTGACAATGGCGTTGTGTATGGCGTTGTCGGACAGCTGCCATTTGTCGAGGACGGCTTTGTAGGTGCCGTTGACGATGAGCAGATTCATCGCCCTGGCCAGGACATCCTGCAGCTGGGCATCGTCCTTGCGAACCGCGATGCCCCAGGGCTGGAGTTGCAGTTGCGGGCCGGCGACGTCGAAGGACTTCCCGCCGTCGACGGTCTGGGCGTTGTAGAGCACCTTCGGATAGCCGGTGATGAGCGCGTCCACCTGACTCTTCCGCAGCTCCGTCACGGCGTCCTGGTCGGTGTCCGTCCGCAGGACCCTGAGGGCCTTACCCGAACGCTCGCAAGCCTTCTGCTGGCGGGTCACGAGGTCGTCGTGAACGGTTTCCCGCTTCACCGCCACGGATCTGCCGCACAGGTCTCCGAGAGTGCCGATCCGCACCGGGTTGCCCTTGCGGACCATCAGGCCGGAGCCGGCCATGAAGTAGTCCACGAAGTCGACACCCACCCCGACCGGTCTGTTGTCCTTGTCCACACCCCGTTCCCGCTCCCGGGTGTCGGTGATGCCCGACATCCCGATGTCGAACTTCCGGTCGAGCAGCCCGGGAATCACGTCCGAGAAGAGGTCGACCTCGTGGAAGCGGACGTCGACGCCCAGCACCTTCCCGAGGGCAGCCGCGAGGTCGAGATCGAGGCCGTCCGGCTGGCCGTCCGCACGGCGGAAGACGATCGGGGGAGCGGTGTACGACACGCCCACCTGGATCACCCCCGCCTTCCGGATCGCCTTGGGCAACTGGTCGTGCAACGAGGGCTTGCCGCCCTCCGCGCCACCACCCACCGCGAGACAGACCCCAGCCAGCGCGGAGGCGGTAAGGACGGCACCGGCCGCGACGGTCATGCGGCGACGACGGTTGGAAGAGGTCATCTCTGGTACTCCCGACTGATCGAAGTCCGGCACCCTCGTACGGGGCCGGTACAGCGACGATCCGGCCACGGTCCGCACGGCCCGCACCATCCGAGCAAACTGGACCTGGCCACGGTCACAGCGATGTCGGAGCAGGGCGGGGAGAGAGCCGTCGACTGGCGCTCAGCTAAAGAGCTGAATTCCGGCGCAGGAGCCCGGCTCGGTACCCAACCGTTACCAGAGGGGGAGTCGAACCCGGACGTCCTGCAGGCTGCGGACGGCCCTCGAGGAACCTCGTCGACATCCGGCGCAGGCCTCAGAGGGCATTTGATGTGAACGGATTGCACTTTATGTCCGAGTACGCTCCTTGCCGGGTTGGTGTGCTCTCGTCCGTTACTGGCTTCGGCTCGTCAGGGTGAATCTGTGCGAAGTGCCTGATGAGCCTGAAGCCAGTAACGATCCGCCGGCTTCGATCCCATTAGGGCTACAGCTCCCGCAAGATTCGCGCCTATCTGCGCAGACGGGGCATCCGCTACACCGTCCCCGAACGCGTCGACCAGGCACTGAACCGTCTCAACCGAGGTTCGCACGGGGGCCGACCACCTGGTTTCGACCGACGGATCTACCGGCTCCGCAACGTCGTCGAACGCTGCTTCAACCGGTTGAAGCAATGGCGTGGCCTGTCCACCCGCTATGAGACCGGCGGTGTGGATCGCTTCGAGGAGACCGCAGGGGTCGGGCCCGGCGACGCGTCGGAGCTCTGTGATGCGTGCGGGGCACTGGTGGCGGTGGGGAAGGCGGCGGTGCTGTGGGTGTCGGACTCCTCCGCGGTGGGCACGGACGGGCGCTCCGACGGTGAGCGGTTGCTGCGTGCGTGCGGCGAGCGGCACCTGGCCTGGCTCGCCGTCCGGTACCGGCGCCGCCCGTTCGTGCCGGAGGAGCTGTGGGCCGGCCAGATCACCCGGGCGGTGCGCCTGCTCGGCCCGCTGGACGACGAGGAGATGTACGAGCGGGTCATCGAGATGACCGGCCTGGACGAGGAGCGGTTGATACGGGCCGTCGCCTGGCAGGACAGCCACGGCCGTCCTTCGGGCGCCGGTCCCGGGGCGTGAAGGCGCGCCACACGAGCCGCGGGGCGGCCCCCTGCTCCACGGCGGTGGTCACTGATTGTGTCCGGGGCGGGGCCCCCGGGTTGCCGGGATGCGGTTTCGGGGGCGGAATCGGTACTACCCGACATGTGGGCCGGTGGGCGGGGCAGGTGTGTGCCCGGCCCGCCGCGTGAGGTACCGATCCGAAGGTGAGTTCAGCGATGAGCAAGGTGCAGGAATCGATCGACGTGGACGTGCCGATCAGCGCCGCGTACAACCAGTGGACGCAGTTCGAGGAATTCCCGCAGTTCATGGACGGTGTCGAGGAGATCACCCAGATCGACGAGCGGCACAACCACTGGAAGACGAAGATCGCCGGGGTGTCCCGGGAGTTCGACACCGAGATCGTCGACCAGGTCCCCGACGACCATGTCGCCTGGCGCACCACCGGTGGCGATGTGAAGCAGACCGGCATGGTCCGCTTCGAGCCGATCGACGCCACCCATACCCGGGTGATGATGGAGATGGACTTCCAGCCCGGCGGGATGGCGGAGAAGGCCGCGGACCTGACCGGCCTGCTCGACCGGCAGGTGAAGGGCGACCTCAAGCGGTTCAAGCACTTCATCGAGAAGCGCGGTACCGCCACCGGCGGGTACCGCGACACTCTCTGACCCAGGTCTTCTCGCGCCCCCGCCGCTTTGCGGCGGGGGCGTCGTGCGTGCGCTGGCGAACCGGCGGCGGGCTCCGCGTGCCCGGCTCTGACCGAAGCCTTCGACCGTCCCTGCCAAAGGGACGGCGGGCGCGGTCAGGGGTTGCGGGGGTGCTTGAGCGGGGCGGACCGCCCGAGGCCGAGGAAGTGGGAGAGGGCGGACGGCACGCTGTCGGGGTCGCGGGGCCGGGTGTCGTAGCAGTCCCAACTGCAGAACGACGTGGGATTCCAGCTGGCCAGCTGCCGGCACTCGCCGCAGGTCATGACCTGCGGCGGCCCCTCGGTGACGTGTCGCTCCATCGCGTTCACCCGCTCCGCGTCTCGCCCCGCCCCAAGGGTACGACGCGCCTCCGCACCGGCACCCGCACGCCCAGCCCTCGTACGGCCCCGTGGCCGCCATCGGCGGCTGGACGTTCGGCGAGCCCGAAGAGTCGCTGACCGCCCCCCGTTATGTTTTTCGCGGTCCTGCAAGAGGGCCGCTGGCCTCCGGGCCCGGCATGACTGTGTCCCCCTGTCGAAGAGATGACCTGGGGGGTGGTGTCTCCGGGCCCGGGGGTGTCGTCGGAGACGCTGATGAGAGGTCCGGCCACCGCCCGGTCCGGCGCAATGCCGGACGGCCCGCGGGCGGCAGGTCTGCATAACGTGGATGCGCGCGTACGACACCACCGCCGAGGCCGGCCCGTCCGACTCCCCTGGAAGGGCGCGATGTTCGACACCGAAGACGTGGGCGTGTTCCTCGGCCTGGACGTCGGCAAGAGCACTCATCACGGCCACGGCCTGACCCCGGCAGGCAAGAAGGTCTTCGACAAACCGCTGCCCAACAGCGAGCCGAAGCTGCGGGCCGTCTTCGAGAAGCTGACCGCGAAGTTCGGCACCGTCCTGGTGATCGTGGACCAGCCCGCCTCCATCGGCGCCCTGCCCCTGACCGTCGCCCGCGACGCCGGCTGCCAGGTCGCCTACCTTCCAGGACCGGCCACGCGGCGAATCGCCGATCTCTACCCCGGCGAGGCGAAGACCGACGCCAAGGACGCCGCCGTGATCGCCGACGCGGCCCGCACCATGCCCCACACCCTGCGCTCGCTGGGACTCACCGACGAGATCACCGCCGAACTCACCGTCCTGACCGGGTTCGACCAGGACCTCGCCGCCGAGGCCACCCGCACCTCCAACCGGATACGCGGCCTGCTCACCCAGTTCCACCCGTCACTGGAGCGCGTGCTCGGACCACGGCTCGACCACCCGGCCGTCACCTGGCTCCTGGAGCGCCACGGATCCCCGGCAGCCCTGAAAAAAGCCGGACGCCGCAGACTCGTCGAACTGATCCGCCCCAAAGCCCCGCGCATGGCCCAACGATTGATCGACGACGTCTTCGACGCCCTCGACGAACAGACCGTCGTCGTCCCCGGCACCGGCACCCTCGACGTGGTCATCCCGCCCCTGGCCCGATCCCTCGCGGCCGTCCAGGAACAGCGCCGGGCCCTGGAGGCCCAGATCAACACCCCGCTGGAGGCCCACCCTCTTCACCCGGTCCTGACCTCGATGCCCGGCGTCGGCGTCAGGACCGCCGCCGTCCTGCTGGTCACCGTCGGCGACGGCACCGGCTTCCCCAGCGCCGCCCACCTCGCCTCCTACGCCGGCCTCGCGCCCACAACCAAGTCCTCGGGCACCTCCATCCACGGAGAACACGCACCCCGAGGAGGAAACCGGCAGCTCAAACGCGCCATGTTCCTCTCCGCCTTCGCCTGCATGAACGCCGACCCCGCCTCCCGCACCTACTACGACCGGCAACGAGCCCGCGGCAAAACCCACACCCAGGCACTCCTGCGCCTCGCCCGCCAACGCATCAGCGTCCTGTTCGCCATGCTCCGCGACGGCACCCTCCACGAGTCCCGAACCCCAGCCGCCACCCCCGCCGCATGACCACCCCAAACAGCACCAAAACCGGCGCCACGTCCTTGACGAAGGACATAGAGGCACCCCCCCGCCCGACCCCGCCGGCGTCCGGCCGTCCGGATTCCCGTCCAGGCCGTCGCCGCCGCTGCGGTGACCGGGGCCGCCGTCGGTCGTTGAACCGGGCAGAGCGCCCCGGTCGGGGCGCGTGGCGATGCCTTGCTCCACATCCGATGCCCGGACACCCCCCGTGGGCGTCGGGCCCGAGCACGGCACCGTTTGCCGGGGCGGCCGGACGTACGCACCGGCCGCCCCGGCGGCAAGCGCCGCTGAGGACGTTCCGGCCGTTCAGGTCCACGGCTCCGGTTCCTCGGCCGTGGCCCGCGCCTGGGCGGGGCCGACGTGGCGCACCTGGACATCGTGGACCACGCCATTCCGCTCCATCCGGACCCAGCCGGGTCGCGGTGACGCCGGTTTCGCGGCGGCCCGAAGACGCCGGACAGCGCCACTGTCCCTACAGACCTCGAGGTGTAGCCCGGGCGTCAGCCCGGCGCCCACACGGCCACCACGAAACCGACCACCGTGACAGCACCGCTCTGCCCTATGGCCTCAACGGGCCAGGGACTACTCAGGCATCCGTCACGCCAGACAGACCCACGAGCCCCGTCCGGGGCAACCTGGAACCGCCTTCGCTTCGGTTTGGGGACTGTTGGGGGGATGCACGCCCCGGCGCGGGCCCACTCCAGTGCAGAGTCCAGCTCGCCGGGCACCTCACCCTGGTCGTCGTCCTCGTCGTCCTCGTCCTCGAAGCCGCCCACCACGGGTGTGGCCTTCTCCGCCCGTGTCCTGGTGATCCGCGTCTTCGACGGCAGGGACGGCCGGTGCCCGGTGCGGTGCCTCGGGTACGAGGCGGCTCTACGGTCCGTGATTCGCGGGTGGCGCGTGCGCGGGTGGCCGGGCGGCCGGTGGGTGGGCGGCGTGGGCGCACGGGCCCGGGGGTGTGTGGTGCCTGGTGATCCGGTGTACGGTCCCGCGTGTGTCCACGGCCCACAGCACGTCCGCGGCGATCTCGCGCCGGGCCATGCGGACGATTCCGGGGCCGCCGCCGGGCAGGTCGACCGTGCGCCCCACCCAGCGGGACCAGGCCGGGTCCGAGCTCGTGATCACCGCCCCCACCCCCATCGGGCGATCAGTTGAGACGGCGGGAGTTCGATGACGCGGCATCCCGAACTGGTGAGTTGGGACCAGATCGAGCGCGCTTCGAGGTCGGAGAGCGAGAAGACGAACGGGCCCGGGACGAGCACCCCGCGGAAGGCGCCCGCGGTCAGCAGCCCGATCAGACGATGGAGGGCGGGAAGCGGTCCCCGGGAGCGGCGGCCGTTGTCGAGGAACACGGCCAAAGGCGTGAACCTGAGCTCGTTCGCGAGGTGCCGCAGTGCGTGCAGGTGGGGTCCCATCCCGCTCGGGTCGAAGGGGTAGCAGCGCAGGTAGACGGCTGCGGAAGTATTGGTGCGAACCGGTTTCATGTGTCACGCCCCGGGAATCCGGATAATCCGGGCCAATAGCCCGGAATCGGTCATGCCGACAGGAAACCGCTCGGCGACCCGCCGGGGCCAGCCCCACCGGCTGTCGTTCTCGTCACAGTTCGGCCGAAGAGCGGGGCGATCGACGGCGCACCGGGACAGGAGCCGCCCCGCCCGAGACTCCCCGGTGGGCCGTGAGGCGCCGGACGGCGCCGCCGACCCCGAATCCGGCCGGGCGCCCCTCCGGCAGGCCTTCCACCGCCCCACCACCCCCGCCTGCGGCGACCGGCGACGCAGCGCCCGCAACGCCGGAGCGGGGCGGGAACCACACGTCCCGGCGGTGCGACGCCTCCTGCTTCAGCCCGGGCCGCAACCACTCGGAGTCACCGCCAGGCCAAGGACGCTCGACGGCACCACCAGCCGGATCCGCGCCGCCTCCAACAGGCGTCGCGGATCCGAGGAGAGGAACGCAACGAGGCCTTCTGCGGTCCGGCGACAGGTGGACGCTGCCCCGCCCTCCCCACTTGAGGGGGCAGCTGGAAGGCCCCGACGACCGCTGGTGCACTCTGGTCTACCCGTGCCCGGCAAGGGACGGCTGCGCCGTCAGGAGGACGGGGCGGGCTTCGGCGGGACGGTCTTGTCCCAGTTCTCCTTGACGACTTTGCGGGCCTGTTCCAGCTGTGCCGGATTGGGGAAGCGGGGTGTGCCCTCCACGGTGGGCAGCGTGGCGGCGAGGTTCGTGTCGAGGGTGCCGTCCTTGGCCATGGCGTCCATCTGGGCCGGGCGGGCGTAGCCCACGAGTCGCAGGTTCTGACCCTCGGGGCTGGCGAGGTACTCCTCCCACAGCCGGGCCGCCGCCGGGTGGGGGGCGTCCTTGTTGATCGCCTGGGCGTAGTACCGGGAGAAGCTGCCGTCGAAGGGGATGGCGACCCTCCAGTCCACCCCTTGGCCGCGCAGGGCGTCGACGTGCTGGAGGTTGAGGTAGTCCCAAGGGTGGCGGGGACGTCGACGATGTCCTCGCGCGCTGCGGCCCGAGCTGCTGAAACCGGAGTACAACGGCATGGTCGCGCTGAACGGCGGCAACCCCAACACCGCCGGATCCGCCTTCGCCGGCGTCTACGCCGCGGCCCTCGCCAACAACGGCTCGTTCGACGACATCCAGCCGGGCGGCGTCTCGCCTTTGACGATCGACTCCGGTACGGGGTTGCCGGTGTTGTAGTTGCCCACGGCGGCGAGTTGGCCGAAGTAGTCGATGCCTCTCGGCCCGGGCCCGGCTCCTGGCCACAGGCGGAGACCGAAAGACCGACCCCGCCGATGCGCTCCACGTAGCCCAGGTCGCCCCCTTCCGCCGTCATCTGCGCAAGGTGGTCCAAGAGGACCAGTCAACGATCCTGCGACTGCTGACGGAACGGCATGACGACCTGGTCAATGAGCGGACCCGCATCACCAACCGCCTCCACGCTGTCCTGCGTGATCTTCTGCCCGGAGGCGCACCGACCGGTCTGTCGGCGGACAAGGTAGGTGCCCTGATGAAGGGCCTGCGGCCCGCCACTGCCACTGCTTGCTGCCGCCGTGACATCGCCCGTGACCTCCTGGCCGATCCTGCGAACTTCCGGACGCCTGCGGTGAACCCGTTGAGCCCGATCACGAGAGTCACGTCGGCGCCGTGTTCGGGCGGGGCGGTGCCGTTGAACATCTGGATGTCCCTGGAACCGACCGGTTTCCTGTAGTGCTTGCACTGCACGACCACCTTGCGGCTCTGGTCGTCGTAGGCGACGATGTCCGCCTCGAGGTCGCCGGAGCGGCCCGAGTCCTGGACACCGGTGAAACCGTCCCGGACGAGCATGGCGGCGCACGCCTTCTCGAAGTCGGTCGAGGCGGCCCTGGCCCCGCCACCGCCGACATCCTGGAGGTGCTCGCGCATTACGGCTCAAAGCGACGTTCTGCCGGATAGGCCCGCAGGCCGCCGGGAACCCGGCGATGGTCAAACGCATCCTTGCCGCCGGCCACCGCCTGTGCGGTCACACCGTCCACCACCTCCAGCCGTTCGCCAACTTTGCCACCGATGGCCCGGTCTTGCCCGGAATTGCGGAGTGAGGCGACCGTCCCGCCGGAGAACGGCCCTCAGCCGTAG
Organism: Kitasatospora sp. NPDC058406; assembly: GCF_042722765.1. Lineage (NCBI taxonomy): Bacteria > Bacillati > Actinomycetota > Actinomycetes > Kitasatosporales > Streptomycetaceae > Kitasatospora > Kitasatospora sp. NPDC058406. Next base: position 4,624 of record NZ_JBHXKE010000234.1, on the reverse strand, counting down.
GGGAATGGGTCAGGTAGTGGTGGGGCTGCGGCGTTCGACCAGGACGATGTCGTGCCAGCGGGCGTGGTGACGTCCAGGCGCTCACGGGTGCCGAACCACTCGGCGCGGGTGCGTTTTGGGGTGCGAGTCCGGCGGTGTTCTCTGAGAACACCGCCGGATTGAATGTCCCCCAAGCCATCTCGGTCTAGGCGGGCAGTGCCCCGAGCAGCAGGATGTCCACGTCCCGGTTGCGGGCTTCGGGTGCTGTGCGGCGCCGGCGCCGGCCGTCCGTGCGGGAGGAGGCAGCGCTCAGTGCTGCTTGTCCCTCACCGGTGCCCGGCGAAGCGCGGGTCCGGCGGTGTTCTTCGGGAACACGCGGCTCGCGGGTGCCCGGTTCTGCACGCGGCCGCGTGTTCAGGGGGTGTTCGAGTGGCGGGTGTTCATCGGTGCGGCGTGGCTGGCGGGTGGTGTTTCGGGGTGGGGTGGGGGGATGGCCGGGACGGTGGTGTCCGGGGGGCAGGCGGTGGTGGCCGGGGCGGTTACGTTGGTGGTGTCGACAGGGGCGTCCTCGTGCAGGGCCCTGGTCTCGGCCTTGAGGATGCGCAGGGACTTGCCGATCCCGCGTGCCGCTTCGGGGAGTTTCTTCGAGCCGAAGAGCAGGACGATCACGGCGAGGACGATGATGAGGTGCCAGGCTTCCAGGCCGTTGCGGAGCATTCGCATCGCCTCCTTAATTGTCGAAGTGGAGGGTGGGGGGCGTCGTGGTGTCGGGGCGAGGGGCCGGAAGGACGGCAACTCCAAGGGTGTGCTAATAGGACATCTCATTTGGATGAGTTGAGTAGACTCCGAGTGTGCTGATCGTTGAGCGGCTGGTGCCGGATGAGCTGTGGGAGTTGTTCCAGTTGGTGGTGCCGGACGCTCCGGTGCGCCCGCAGGGTGGTGGCCGGCGGCGCCACGGGGATCGCGAGGTGCTGGCGGCGATCGTGTTCGTCGCGACCTCGGGGTGCACGTGGGCCCAACTGCCGCCATGCTTCGGCCCGTCCGGCCCGACCGCCCATCGGCGGTTCACCGAGTGGAGCAGGGCCCGGGTCTGGGCCAAGCTCCACCGGGTGGTCCTGGAGGAGCTCGGCGCGCGAGGTGAGCTGGACTGGTCGAGGTGCGCGGTCGACTCGGTGAACATGCGGGCCCTGAAAAGGGGGAGCTGACAGGTCCGAATCCTGTCGATCGGGGCAAGTACGGGTCGAAGATCCACCTGCTCACCGAACGTACCGGTTTACCCCTCTCGCTCGCGATCTCCGGAGCCAACGTCCACGACAGCCAGGCCCTGATACCGCTTGTCGACGCCATCCCGCCGATCCGCTCGCGGCGAGGCCCGAGGCGGCGCAGACCCGGCAAGCTGCACAGCGGCAAGGCCTACGACCACCGCTTCATCCGCGCCTACCTGCGCCGAAGGCAGATCCCCACCCGCATCGCCCGCCGAGGTGTCGAATCCTCCCAGCGCCTCGGCCGCCACCGTTGGGTGATCGAGCGCACTGTCGCCTGGCTCGGTGGCTTCCGCCGGCTGCACCGCCGTTACGAACGCAAGGCCGATCACTTCGCCGCCTTCGCCAGCATCGCAGCAGCCATCATCTGCGCCCGCCGACTTCCCAAATGAGATGTTTTCTAATGCCACCGCCGGTATGGGTGGGAGTGTCGGGGGCGGATACTGCGCCCGCCCCAGACACCGGTCCCACACCGACGGGCAGCCGCCGGTCAGGGGAGCAGGCGCACCCGTGCGGTCGCGGACCAGTTGGATCCCAGTCTGATCGCCTTGCCCTCGGCGTTGCCCCAGTCGAGGTCTGGGTAGTTGATTCTGGCGCTGGTGATCATGTTGACGCCAGGGGCATAGAAGGCGAACGGATCGGCAGTCAGCACTTCGAAGGCATCGAGGCACACGAAGGTATCGGTAGCCGAGGCATTCTTTTGCCCGGTGACCCGCACTGATACGGTGTGTTCTCCCTCCGTGAGGCCGGTGCGCTCAAACACGCTTTGCTGGAATTGCTTGCTCCCCGCATACAGATCGACTCTGGTGGGGGTCTCGTTGTCCACCGAGATCTCGGCGATTCCCTCGTTCAGGCCCTTGGGGGCGATTATCCGGACCCCGGTCCCCCAGAAGGTGGTGGCGGCGGTGGCGCCCGTCTGCCTGCTGTACGACTCGGTGCGACCCAGATCGCCACTGGTCGAGCTGCGGTTGGCGTCGTGGGACCAGGTGCCGGTGTAGGTGATCCGGTCGGATGCGTCGTCGGCGACCTGGTTTGCCACCCGGAACGCGTTGAGGAGCGCGTACGTGCCGGTGGACATGGGGTTCTTGTTGCCGGTGCACTCGACCTTGATCGTGTGCTGGCCGTAGGGCAATTGTGAGCTGCGGAAGAGCAGCCGGGCGGGGGGCTTGCCCGTACCGTAGAGGTCCACCGTTGCTGCCACCGTGCCGTCGATGGAGATCTTTACGATGCCGAGGTCACCGCGCGGAGCGGCGTAGAGCCCCACCCCGGTTCCGGTGAAGGTCAGTTGAGCCGATGCCCCCGTGGTGTTCGAGACGGCCTCGGTGTCGAACCGGCCGTCGACGGGGCCTCCGGCCGCGGCTGCGTGTGTCCACGTCCCGCTGTAGACCACCTGCGGGGAGGCATCATCGATCACCGATGGATAGACCGGTGCCAGGCGCACCGCGTCAGTTCCGTCCGATTCGACCTGCACCCCGGGACCGGTTGAGCCGACGGTGGCCCTGGCGAGCCGGATGTTGGCCTTGGCGCTGCGGAAGTCGTTGGTCCAGTGGGCGGCACTGTCCTTGCCGAAGAGGTAGTAGCTGTGGGTGTCCTGCGACCACTGCCAGGTTGGCTGTGTGCGGTATCCGTCCGTTCCTGCGGTCCGCCTCTTGGTTGCGGTGCCGGACGGCCGTCCGATGTGGTCGTCGGGGTAGGTCGTCCATTGGGCGTCGCGCTGCCAAGTAAGGGTGTCGGTCCGGTCGGCGAGGGTGTAGGCGATGCCGACGTCGCTGACGGGGTCGCCGGGCGGGTTGGCGATCGTATACGTTGTGGTGAGCAGGCCCCTGCCGTCGACGGCCATCTTGACCGTGGTGTCGATCGTGCCGAACCGGCCAGTGAGCGTCACCACGGCCTGGCCGCCGCTGGTAGTGACCGTGGTCGAGGTACCGGTCCACGGGCCGGGGGTGAGCCGCGAAATCACCAGGTCGGGGCCGCCGGTGAGCACCTTCGCGCCTCCGGCCGTGGCCTCGACCAAACGTGCGGCGGTCTTGTCGAACACCATGGTGAACGGCGCGTCGACGCCCGTGATGACGATGCGGTTTGCGGTTTCCGCCACGGTGGGCGTGGTGCCGCCTACGGGCGTGAACGACGGTGTCGTGCGGGCGTTGAGCGACAGGCGGTAGTCGTCGACGATGGCGGTGCCGCGGCGGAAGGTGAGCTGGAGGATGTCTCCTGCCGACCAGGGGCCGGCCGGGATCGTCAGCGTGCCGCTCTGCCGCGCGGGAACGTTGATCCCGTTTAGCGTTCCGCTCCTGTCGCCAAGCCGCCAGGTGATAGACAACTCGTTGAGGTTGGAGTGGTCGTACCAGTTGGTGACCGGTACCGGGACGGCGCTGCCGGGGGTGAGTCCGGTCAGCGTGCCATCGGCGATCTGTACCGGTGAGAAGGCCTTCTGAGTAAGCCAGAACTCGGGCTTGCGTCGACGGTACAGGTCGATGATTCCCCAGTCGCCGTAGCCGACCGGGCCGGCCGGCAGCTCGAAGACCTCGTCGATGGCGGCCCAGATGGCACCGCCCACGATTCCGTCGGTGGTGCGAAAGTGGGTGGCGAAGTTGGCGATGCTCCTGCCCCAGAAGTTGCGTGCGGCCGGGTCGGCTCTCAGGGTGTCGAGGTTGTAGCAGGGCACGTGAGCGAATTCGCCGTACTGGATCGGCTGGTTCGCGTTGCCGCTGGCTCCGCCGCCCGGGTAGTGGCCGCTGTAGATGTCGGCCTGGGGGCCGCCGCTGCCCGAGCGGCGGTCCTCGAAGACGGTCGGGCGGGAGGGGTCCACCTCATGCGAGTAGGCGTGCTCGGAGTAGAAGTTCACCCCTCCCAGACCGCTCTCGTTGCCGAGCGACCACTCGATGACGCATGCGTGGCTGCGGTCCCGCTCCACCATCTCGGCATATTGTGCCAAGTACGTGTCGACGTAGGCGGGGTCGTCGACCGTATAGTTCTGGAAGGAGACTGGTGCCTCGACCTCGACGTACATGCCGATCTGGTCGGCCCACTGCAACAACTCGGGCGTCGGGGGGTAGTGCGAGGTACGGATGAAGTTGCAGTTCGCCTCCTTGTACAGCCGGACGGCCTGCTCCTCCAGCGCTGGCGTCGTCGAACGCCCAAGCGCCCTGGTCATGCTGTGGTGGTTGACGCCGAGCAGGTGCACGGGCTTGCCGTTAACCAGAAGCTTGTTGCCCTGTACCTTGACCTGGCGGAAGCCAACGGAGCGGGACACCGACTGCGTGACCCCGTCAACCGTGTACGTGGCCTTTAGAAGACATCTCATTTGGGTGGGTTGAGTAGACTCCGAGTGTGCTGATCGTTGAGCGGCTGGTGCCGGATGAGCTGTGGGAGTTGTTCCAGTT
>NZ_JBHXKE010000233.1:0-14413 GCF_042722765.1 Kitasatospora sp. NPDC058406 | reverse complement strand
GTGGCGCCGCGGTGGGCGGTCGGGCGGATCGATGCCGCCTTACCGTCCGCCCCCCCCGTTGGCGGGTCGGGCACCACTTGCGCGAGGGTTCCGCCCTCGCGCGTCATGCCCCCGGTCGGGCGCGGCGGGGAACCTCACGAGGGCCGCGCCCGGCCGGGTCCACGCCGGTCACCGCTCGTCGGGACCGGTACCGGCGCCCTCGGGCCCGACGGGATCGGCGGATCCGTCGGGCCCGTCGGCGTCGTCCGGCAGGCTCGCGCCGCAGGGATCGCCCGAGCCTGCGAGGCCGAACGCGGGGCCGTCGGGGCCGTCGGGGCCCGCGAGGTCGCCGATGCCGTCGGGATCATCGGGATCGTCCGGGTCATCCGGGTCGTCCGGGTCGAACTCGTCGTCGAGCAGGCGTCGCGGGCCCGGTCCGTCGGTGCCGAGCGAGTCCTGCGGGTTGAGCACCCGGCAGCGGCGCAGCGAGAGGCAGCCGCATCCGATGCAGCCCGTCAGCTCCTGCTCCAGCCGCTCGATCTCCCGCCGCCGCGCCGTGAGCAGGGCCGCCCAGCGCCGGGAGATCCGCTCCCAGTCGCGCTTGTCGGGCATCCGGTCGGCCGGCAGGCCCTCGAAGACCTCGGCCACCTCGGCCAGCGGGATGCCGAGCCGCTTGGCGACCAGGATCAGCGAGAGCCGGCGCAGCACGTGCCGGTGGTAGCGGCGCTGGTTGCCGGCGGACCGTTCGGAGGCGATCAGCCCCTGGTCCTCGTAGAACCGCACGGCCGAGGGTGCCACGCCGGCCCGACGGGCCACCTCGCCCACGCTCAGCAGGTCGCCCGGCCGCCGGGTCGTGCCGGCCGCGGGGGCCGGGCCGGTCTCCGCGGCCGCGGGGGCTGCGGAAGCTGCGCGGGTCGTGGGGATCACGGGGAGCTTTCGGCGGTGCTGCGCATATCGCGTCCTTGACTTCAAGTTCTCTTGAACTACTAGCGTACCGAAGCGTGACCGACTCCTCGCATGCACCGACCGCCTCCGCCCCCTCCGACCAGGGCGATTACTCACCGGAGGCAGGGCCGCCGGATTCCTCCGGCGGGTGGGGTGAACTGTTCTCCCGGCGATTCGCCGCCTCGGCGTCGATCCTCGCAGGCGGCGTCGCCCTGTACGCGATGAACCTCTACTTCACGGCCGCCCTGCTGCCCTCGATCGTCGAGGACATCGGGGGCGCCAAGTACTACGCCTGGGTCGCCACGGGCTTCCTGATGGCCGCCGTGATCGCCGCGATGCTGGTCAGCCGGCTGCTGGCGCGGCTGGGCGCCTCCCGCGCCTACCTGGCCGGGTTCCTGGTCTTCGGGGCCGGTGCGGCGCTGACCGCGGCGAGCCCCTCGATGGAGACGCTGATCGTCGGGCGGGTGGTCCAGGGCTTCGGCGGCGGGCTGGTGGCCGGTCTCGGCTACGCGGTGATCCGCACCGCGCTGCCCGAGCGGCTCTGGACCCGTGCGGCCGGCCTGGTCTCGGCCATGTGGGGTGTGGGCACGCTGGTGGGGCCCTCGCTCGGGGGGCTCTTCGCGGAGCTGGGGATCTGGCGCGGGGCGTACCTGCTGCTGCTGGTCGCCGCGCTGGTCCTGGCGGTCCTGGCCCGCCGCTCGCTGCCGGGGCCGTCCGGTACGGGGCAGCACACCGAGCCGCTGCCGCTGCCCTCGCTGGTGCTGCTGACCCTGTCGGCGGCCACGTTCAGCATCAGTTCGACGGTGCCGCGCGGCTGGGCGACGGCGCTCTGCATCGGCGCCGGCCTGGTGCTGCTGGCCGGCTTCGTGCTGGTCGAGCGCGGCGGTTCGGCGACCGTCCTGCCCAAGCTGACCTACCGGCGGGGCAACCACCTGAAGTGGATCTACCTGACCGTCGCGGTGTACTGCGCCGGCGTGATGACCGAGACCTTCATCCCGCTGTTCGGGCAGGAGTTGGGCGGGCTGAGCCCGCTGGCGGCCGGGTTCCTCGGGGCGACGGTGTCGGCCGGCTGGACGTCCGCCCAGCTGTTCAGCGTGAACATGGATTCGGCCCGGGCCCGCGAGCTGGCGATCCGGATCGGCCCGGCGGTGCTCACGGCCGGGCTGCTGGCGTACGGGCTGCTCCAGACCGATTCGGCGTCGACCGGCCGGATCCTGCTCTGGGCCGCCGTGCTGATCGTCGGCGGTACGGGCATCGGCATCGCCTTCCCGCACCTGAGCGTCTCGGCGATGCGCAGCACCGACGACGAGGTGGAGGGCTCCAAGGCCGCCGCGGGCCTCAACACCACCCAGCTGATCGCCTACTCGGTGAGCTCGGCCCTGGCCGGCACGCTGGTGAGCGTCGGCGGTGACTCGCGGCTGGACGCGGCCCGGTACATGGTCTTCGGTCTCGGCGGGCTCACCGTGTTCGGTGTGCTCACCGCCGCAATGAGCCTTCGGAAGGCGCGGTAGGTCACGCGCGGAGCCGCCCCGGTCCTCCGTGTGGGGGAGGGCCGGGGCGGCCTACCTGCTACCTGTCCTTCGCGGGGGCCGGCGTCAGAGCGCCGGGGTCAGGACGCCGGGCTCACCCGGACAGTGGTGATCTTCCCGCCCTGGGACTCGCGGACCACCTCGATCTTGGTGTTGGTGTCCGGGACCTTCACCCCGAGCTGCGGGGTGGCCGGGTCGCTGTAGACGCCGGTCCGGTCGTTGAACGCCGGGACGGCCGGCTTGGAGCCGATCCGGACCGGGACGCCGGCCTTGTGCAGCGTGAACGCGGTGGTCGGCTTGAGCGAGAAGGTCGCGTCGTAGGTCTGGGCGCGGCCGTTGACCAGGGTGCCGTCGGCGAAGCGGATCGGTGTCGGGTGGGCGTCGATCGGCAGGATCAGGCCGCCGCCCGGGTGGTCCTTGGTGTTGTTGTCGCCGTACCCGGTGTCCCAGAGCCAGATGAGCACGCCCTCCTGGTAGGGGTAGGTGTCGACGATGTCCTTCTTGCCCTCGACGCCGGTGTAGCCGAAGTTGTACGGGCCGGTCTTGAGGAAGGCGCCGTAGCCGGTGTACCGGCGGTTCTCGACGAGGTAGGCCCGGGGGTGCTGCTTGACGGCGGTGCGGCCGGTGACCACCTCGAAGCCGGTGGCGGTCCAGCCGTTGAGGCCGTTCTCGGCGCCGTCGGCGAACAGTTCGGTGCCGCCGGCGGTGATCTTCACCGCGTCGACCAGCACGCCCTTGCCGTGCGTGTTGCCGTCCGAGGTGACGTGGAAGCGCAGCCGGACGTTCTGCCCGGCGTAGCCGTCGAGCGGGATGTGCAGCTGCCGGAACGCGCCGGACGTGCCGCTCAGGCCCGGGGTGTTGGCGGTGGTGTTGCCGATCGGGGCGCCGTCCACGGTGCCGCCGAGGGACTTCCAGCTCTTGCCGCCGTCGGTGGAGGCCTCGACCGAGAGGAAGTCGTAGTCCTGCTCGACGTCGTACCAGACCGCAGCGTCGAGGGCGGCCGGGCCGGTCACCGCGCGCAGGTCGACCTCGCGGGCCAGCGCGTTGTCCAGGTTGTCGCCGGTGTCGCTCCACCACTGCTTGGAGCCCTCGCGCGGGTCGGCGAGGTCCGTGCTGGTGGTGCCGTCCGGCAGGTGGACCAGGACGGCCTGGGCCTGGTCGGTGTTGTAGCCGCTGACGCCGAGCGCGTGGCTGGAGCGGGTGGCGGCCTGTGCCTCGTCGTAGTTGAGCCAGCCGAACTGCAGCTTGCTCCAGGCGTCGAGGTCACCGGGGTAGCCGCCGGTGGTGTTCTTGCCCTTGCCCAGGTACGAGCCGGAGGACATCAGCGACCAGAAGTTGACGCTGTTGTCGCCGCCGGAGGTGCTGTACAGGTCGGGCAGGCCGAGGTTGTGGCCGAACTCGTGGGCGAACAGGCCCACTCCGCTGTTCTCGCCGGCCTGGACGTAGTCGTAGACGAACAGGCCGCTGTCGCCGACCGGGGCGCCGCCGATCTTGTTGCCCACCGGGCCGACCTGGCCGGCCGGGTCCGGGAAGGTCCAACTGCGGTGCGCCCAGAGCGCGTCGGCGCCCTGCGTGCCGCCGCCCCAGGTCTCGTCGACGCCGGCGTGGACGACGATCACGTTGTCGAGGTAGCCGTCGGGCTGGCTGAACTCGCCGTTCTTGTCGTGGTCGTAGCGGTCGTAGACGTCGTACTGAGCCAGTTCGGCCTTGATGGCGGCGGCCGGCCTGCCCTTGGCGATCTGGCCGTCGTACCAGGCCTTGACCGCGTCCCGGATGAACTCCTGGCCCTGGGTCCAGGCACCGGAGCCCTGCGGGCCCTTGTTGCTGCCGTACCGGGCCTCGTTGTACGGGAGGGTGACCCAGTTGCTGACGGTGCCCTCGATGTCGTACCGGCCGGAGGACTGGGTGCGGTAGTAGTTGCGCATCGAGACCGCGCCGGGCGAGTCGTCGAAGAACATCTTCTGGTAGTAGTCGCGGCTGAAGTCCTCGGTCCAGAGCGTGTGGTTGTCGCTCTTGCCGGGCTTCGGGATGGTGTTGTGCCGCGGGCCGGGGGTGCCGCCGTAGCGGGGCTGGCCGTTGTGCTGGGTGGTGGTGTCGACCTCGTCGCCGAACTGGGCGAGGATCACGAAGACCTTGTCCTTGCGCTGCTGCGCGAGCTGGACGTAGTCGTTGCCGATCCGGACCTTGGCGGGGGCCCGCCGGTCCGAGGTCTTCGCCGCGACGCCCTTGTTGACCTGCTCCAGGGCCTTGGTGCGGAGCGACTGGCGCTCGCGCTCCTGGGGTGCGAGCGGGCCGGACGGGGCCTCGGCGCCGCCGGCCTCGGCGCTGTCGGCCTCGGCGGCGATGGTGAGGGAGGGGGCGGGGGGAGCGGCCTGGGCTGGGGAGCCGAGGAGCGTGGCCGCTATCGCGCTCGTGGTGAGCGCGGCCGCGAGTACCGCGGACAGTCTGCGCAACTGACCGGTCCTTTCCGGACGGTGGGTGATCTGGTGAAGCGCAGGTAATATTTCACATGTCATGGGTCACACGGAAGATGTCGGCAGGGCCGTCCGGCGGAGCGGGCGGGTCGGTAGCATCTGCCGCATGGGTGAGCGGGCGGAGTGGCTGGACGAGCGCGAGGACGAGGTCTGGAACGGCTTCTTCGAGACCCAGGTGCTCTTCTGGCGCCGCCTCGCCCAGCAGTTGCAGCAGGAGACCGGCCTCTCCGAACCGGACCTCGCCATCCTCCAGGCGCTGCTGGCCGCCCCGGACGGCCGGCTGCGGCAGTACCGGCTCGGTGGCGTCACCCAGTTCGAGAAGAGCAGGCTGCACCACCACCTGAACAGGATGGCCGGCCGTGACCTGGTCGCCCGCGAGTCCTGTCCGGACGGTGAGCGCGGCGCCGTCATCGCGCTCACCGAGCACGGCCGGGCCGCCGTCACCGCCGCACTGCCGCGCCGGGCGGCGCACATCCGCCGCTGGCTGACCGATCCCCTGACCGGGCGTCAGCAGGAAGCGCTGGTCGGGATATCCGCCGTACTGCTGGCCCGGCTGAAGGGCGAGAACCCGGCCGGCTGAACCCCCGGGAGCGGGTTGACGCGTCAACCCGGTGCGCCCATGCTGGGGTTGACACATCAACCCGATGGCACCCCGGGGGGACCGCCATGCGCTTCCTGCTCCTGCCCCACGTCCCCGACCAGTCCACGTCGGACCGTGAACAGCTCCGCGAGCTCGTCGACTACGCCGTCTTCGCCGAGGAGGTGGGGTTCGACGCCTACGGCATCGGTGAGCGCCACGACCGCCCCGCCGTCTCCAGCGCGCCGCCCGTCCTGCTCTCCCACATCGCCGCCGTGACCTCGCGGATCCGGCTCTTCACCGCCGTCACCACGCTCGGCATGCTCGACCCGCTGCGCGCCTACGAGGACTACGCCACCCTGGACAACCTCGCCGAGGGGCGGCTCGACCTGATCGTGGCCAAGGGCGCCTACCCGCGATCCTCCCGGCTGTTCGGCGTGACCAAGGAGAACCAGTGGGAGCTCCTCCAGGAGAACTACCGGCTGTTCCGCACCCTCTGGCGTGAGGAGAAGGTGACCTGGGAGGGCCGGCTCGGCCGCTCGCTGGAGGACGCCGAGCCGCTGCCCCGCCCGTACCAGCCCGAGATCCGGATCTGGCACGGAGCCGGGCACAACCCGGATTCCGCCGACTTCGCGGCCCGCCACGGGGACCCCGTCTTCTCGCCCAACGGCGCGGGCCCGATCGGCCCGTACGCCGAGATCGTGCGGCACTACCGGGAGCGCTGGGCGGCGTACGGGCACGATCCGGCCCGCGCCCTGGTCGGCGCGGGAACGGCCGGCTACTTCGGGGCCCGCACCTCGCAGGAGGCCGTCGCGCGCTACCGCCCGGTCTTCGAGGCCCGGTTGAAGGTCAACCGGGCCTTCGACGGCAGCTCGCTCCGGTTCGACGAGGTCGAGGACCTGATCGAGCACGGCTCGGTGCTGGTCGGCAGCCCGCAGCAGATCATCGAGAAGGTGCTGGGTCAGCACGCGCACTTCGGCCACGAGTTGCTGCACCTGCACGTGGACGGCGAGGTGCTCGACCGCGCCGACTACCTCGGCACCCTGGAGCTCTTCTTCTCCGAGATCGCCCCGGTGCTCCGCCGCGAGCTGCCGAGCCGCCCGTTGGACGCGCCTGCGGAGGCACCGTTGGCCGCCCCGTTGGCCGCCCCGGGGGGCGACGGGCGGCCGCGGACGGCGCCGGCGGTGTGACGCGGGGAAGGCCCGGTCGCGCACGCCGCTGCCGCCGCGGATCCCGTGGTGGACCTCGGCGCCGTGCCTACTGAAGCCCCAGTGCCTGCTGCAGGAAGGCGAGTTCGGCTTGGGACAGCTGCTCGTTGACCCCGCCCGGGGTCATGTGGGTGATGCCCGGGAGGGCGAGCAGGCTGTGCGGTCGGCCCGCCCGGGTGAGGGCCTGGGAGAGCAGCAGGGTGTGCGAGGGGTGCACGTTGTCGTCGGCCAGGCCGTGGATCAGCAGCAGGGGGCGGCTGAGCCCGGGCGCGTCGTCCACCAGGCAGTCCGCCGCGTAGCCGTCCGGGTTCTCCCGGGGCAGACCGAGGTAGCGCTCGGTGTACGCGGTGTCGTAGTGGCGGAAGTCGGTGGGCGGCGCGCCCGCACAGGCGGCGTGGAAGACGTCCGGGCGGCGCAGCACGGCCAGCGCCGCGAAGTAGCCGCCGTACGACCAGCCGCGGACGCCGACCCGGGCGAGGTCGAGGTCGGGGTGGAGCTCGGCGAGTGCGTGCAGCGCGTCCACCTGGTCGTCCAGGGCCACCTGGGAGAAGCGGCGGAAGATCGTCCGGGAGAAGTCGGGGGAGACGAACGGGGTGCCGCCGTTGTCGGTGGTGACGACCGCGAAGCCCTGGTCGGCCCACCACTGCTTGAGCTGCCAGCGGCGCGGTTCGTTGGCCACCGCCTGGTAGCCGGGGCCGCCGTAGACGTCGAGCAGCACCGGCAGCCGCCGGCCGGGGACGTGGTCGCGCGGGTACACCACGGCGCTGGGCAGCCGGCGTTCGGTGACCCGGGCGAGCTGCGGCTCGACGCGGAACGGCAGCGCGGCGCAGCGGTCGTCGAGGGTGAGCCCGCCGCCGGGGCCGAGGGTGCGGCGGCGGATGCCGTCCGGCCCGGCCGTGGTGAGCAGGACGGTCTCGCCGGCGGCCAGTGCGGAGTGCGTGCCCGGGCCGTCGGAGAGCCGCTCGGGCGCCCCGCCGTCCGGGTCGACCAGGTGGACGTGCTGGTCGTACGGGTCGCCCTCGCCGGTCTCGCAGAGCAGCCGGCCGCCCAGCCGGCCGACCACCCGGCGGATCTGCAGGCCGGTGGTGTCCAGCGGCTTGCCGTCGAGCGCGAGGCCGCGGGCCCCGGGGGTGTCGTGCACGGTGAGCAGCCGGCCGTCGGCCAGCCGGGCGGGTGTGCCGGGCAGGTCGTCGACCCAGAACTCGTCGCTGGTGCGGGAGAGTTCGCGGGTGGTGCCGGTGGCCGGGTCGGCGCTCAGCAGCAGGACGTGCTGCTGGAGCCGGTCGGCGACGGTGAGCAGCAGCTCGTCCTCGCCGTCCCACCCGGCGGCGCAGACGTACGGGAAGGCCTCGGCGTCCCAGTCCAGGCGGGTGCGGGCGCCGTCGAGGCCGAGCACCCAGAGCTGGACGTCGGCGTTGGGGCCGCCTGCCTGCGGGTAGGCGAACTGCTCGGGCTCGCGGGTCGGCCGGGCCGGGTCGGCGAAGTGGACCGCGGGCAGGGCGGACTCGTCCACCCGGGCGGCGAGGACGGCGCCGCCGTCGGGGCGCCACCAGTGGCCGCGGGCGCGGCCCAGCTCCTCGGCGGCGGCGAACTCGGCGACGCCCCAGCGGGCGCCGTCGGCCGGGCTGAGCCGGAGCGGTGCGGGCGGCTGCCCGGGCGCGGCGGTGACGTAGAGCGCGTCGTCGGCGACGTAGGCGACGCGTTCGCCGGTGCGGGGCTCGGGGCGGGGATCGAAGGCGGGCCCGGCGGTGGGGAGTTCGACCGTCAGGCCGGTGGCGGTGTCGGTGCGGAAAAGTCGGCCGTCCAGGGCGAAGGCGGCGACGGCCAGGTCGGCGGTGGCCGCGTAGGTGCCGATGCCGGCGGCGACGAGCCGGGTCCGTTCGCGCAGCCGGCGTTCGACGGTCGGGAGGTCGTCCCGGTCGCCGGTGCGGTCGGGGGCGAGCGCGGTGGGGTCGGCGACCTCGCGCTCCTCGCCGGTGGTCAGGTCGAGGAGGTGGAGCCGGTCGACCGGGTCCTCGGGACCGCTGGAGCGGAGCAGCAGGAGCCGGGTACCGTCCTGGTTGAGCGAGATCGCTCGCGGGGCACCGAAGCCGAAGCGGCCGGTCCGGGCGCTGAGGGAGAGGTAGGGGTCGGTGATGGTCACCGCCCGATGGTCGCCGTGCGGCGGCCTCGCGGGCCAGTAGGGCGACATGTGAAATGTCACACACCACATTAATGCGTATATCAGGAGGAGACGCAGTGACCGATCATTCGCGGACCGTCGGACCCCCCGAGCCGCTGGCCGGAACGGACGAGCTGTTCTCACTGGACCGGGCGGTGCTCCACCTCAACCACGGCTCCTTCGGCTCCGTGCCCGTCCCGGTCCAGCGGATCCAGCGGCGGTTCCACGAGGAGCAGGAGGCCGACCCGGACGGCTTCTACGCCGACCTGCCCGAGCGGGTCGCCGCCGCCCGCACCCGGATCGCCGCCGCCCTGGGCACCGACGCGGACCGGCTCGCCCTCGTCCCCAACGCGACCGACGCGATCGCCGTCACCCTCGCGTGCGTGCCGCTCGCCCCCGGGGACCAGATCCTGGTCACCGACCACGGCTACGGCACGGTCACCCAGGCCGTCCGGCGGCGCGCCGAGGAGACCGGCGCGGAGCTGCGCACCGTCACCCTGCCGCTGGACACCCCGGACGGCGTCGCCGTCAGGGAGACGGTCCTGGCCGAGGTCACCGACCGCACGGTGCTCGCCGTGCTCGACGGCATCACCTCGCCCACCGCCCGCCGGATCGCCACCCCGGACCTGCTCGCCGCCCTGCGCGGGCACGGCGTGACCACCGTCGTGGACGCCGCGCACGAGCCCGGCATGCTGCCCGGCCCGGTCCCCGCCGGAGCCGACTTCTGGTTCGGCAACCTGCACAAGTGGGCCTTCGCCCCGCGCGCCACCGGCGCCCTGGTGGTCGGCCCGGAGTGGACCGGCAAGGTCCGCTCGCTCGCCCTCTCCTGGGAGGACTACCGGGGCTTCCCGCACAACGTCGAGTGGCGCGGCACCTACGACTACACGCCGTACCTGGCCGCCCCGGCCGGCCTCGACCTGCTGCACGAACTCGGGGCCGACCGGGTCCGCCGGCACAACGAGCAGCTCGCCGCGTACGGTGCCGCCCTGCTCGCCGAGCGCGCCGGGCTGACCCCGCTGCCCGTCTCGGCCGGTCTGTCGATGCGCGCGCTGCGGCTGCCGCCCGGGGTGGCCGAGACGCTCCCGGAGGCGCAGGAGCTGATGGCCGGGATGTGGCGGCGGCACGCCGTCCGCACGGTGGCGCGCCCGTGGCCGGGCGGCGGGGTGATGCGGGTCAGTGCGCAGGTGTACAACCGGGCGCACGAGTACGAGGTCCTGGCGGCGGGGGTGGCGGAGCTGCTGGGCTGACCGGCCCGTCCGGCGCCGTGGGCGCCGTGGGCGCCGTGGGCGTCGCGGGCGTCGTGGGCTCGGCGGGCGCGGTGGGCTCGGCGGACTCGGCCGGTGGTGGCGTTGTCGCCGGGTCCGCCGCCGCCCGGTCCGCTGCCGCTTCGCCGGCCGTCCGGTCCGCCGCCGCGGGCTCCGCCGCCCGGTCCGTGGGCGGGTCCGCGGTGGCGCGGAGTTCGGCGAGCAGCACGCTCTGGTCCGAGATCAGACCCGTGAGGATCCGGCGCGCCGCCCGGAGCAGGTCGGCCACGTCGCCGCCGGCCAGCGCGTACACCACCGTGCTGCCCTCGCGGGTGGCCGTGACGATGCCGGACCGGCGCAGTACCGCGAGCTGCTGGGAGAGGCTGGACGGTTCGACCGCCAGCTCGGCGAGCAGGTCGCGGACGGGCGTCGGTCCGGCCTGCAGCAGCTCCAGTACCCGGATCCGGACGGGGTGGCCGAGCATCCGGAAGAACTCGGCCTTGGCCTGGTACAGCGCGACCGCCACAGCGATCCCTCCCTGGTGCCGTCCGTTCCGGTCCCTCAGATCTCCAGCGAGATCTCGATCCGCTTCAGCTGGTGGCGGGCCATCGCCAGGTTGGCGCGGTTGCGGTTGAGCGCGAGGAAGAGGAAGAGCCCCCGGCCGGTCTGCGTGGTGAGCGGGCGGACCAGGTGGTACTGGCTGGTGAGGCTGACCAGGATGTCCTCGATCTCGTTGTCGTGCAGGTTGAGCAGCTCCATCGCCCGCATCTTGGCCCGGACCACGTCGGTGTTCCCGGCCGCGGCGACGTTGAGGTCCAGCTCGCCGCCGTCGCCGAGGGTGCCGAGCGCCATGCCGCTGCCGTAGTCGACCAGGGCGACGCCGATCGCGCCCTCGATCGCCATGGCCTCCTTGAGCGACGTCTCCAGGTTCGCCATCGTCTGTTCCTCCCGTGCGTCCGGTGGATGCGGACGGTGGGTGCCGGCCGCGACACCGAATGTAGGCAGGCCGGAGGGCCTGCCACCCGGGATGACCGGAGACGTTCGCAGTCGGTGACTTTCCGATCACTTGAAGACATTTGCAACTATGGATGTGAGAGAGATCTGATCCGACGGCCGGGAAAAACGGTGCTATCGATGTCAGTCCTGCCGGGTAACCTCTCGCTGAGATGCGAGATCACACCAACGACCCCCGGACGGCGATGAACACCCCTGAGCCCGAGCCCTCCGACGACCGGGACCTCAGCCCCGCCGAGGCGTACGCGGCCTTCCGGCAGCGGGCCAAGGAACAGGCCACCGCCCTGTACGGCTTCCAGCAGCTCTACGACTTCCCGCTGGACGACTTCCAGCTGGAGGCCTGCCGCACCCTGGAGGCGGGCGAGGGCGTCCTGGTCGCCGCTCCCACCGGCTCCGGCAAGACCATCGTCGGCGAGTTCGCCGTTCACCTCGCCCTCCAGGGCGGGCGCAAGTGCTTCTACACCACGCCGATCAAGGCCCTGTCGAACCAGAAGTTCGGCGACCTGGTCAAGCGCTACGGCGCCGCCAAGGTCGGCCTGCTCACCGGTGACAACACCGTCAACGGCGACGCCCCGGTCGTGGTGATGACCACCGAGGTGCTCCGCAACATGCTCTACGCGGGCTCCAGCACCCTCGACGGCCTCGGCTACGTGGTGATGGACGAGGTCCACTACCTCGCCGACCGCTTCCGCGGAGCCGTCTGGGAGGAGGTCATCATCCACCTCCCCGAGTCGGTGACCCTGGTCTCCCTCTCCGCCACCGTCTCCAACGCCGAGGAGTTCGGCGACTGGCTGGACACCGTGCGCGGCGGCACCAAGGTGATCGTCTCCGAGACCCGCCCCGTGCCGCTCTGGCAGCACGTGATGGCCGGGAACCGGATGTACGACCTGTTCGCCAACCCGGACCGCGACGGCCGCCCCAAGGACGCGCCGCGCAACCCGGCCAAGGCCGTCAACCCCGAGCTGGTCCGGCTCGCCCGTTCGGAGCTGGATCGCAACCCCCGCGACAAGTTCGGCCGGGGCCGCGGGCGGTCCATGCCCAACGGCCGCCCCGGCAAGATCTGGACCCCGGGCCGGGTCGACGTCATCGACCGGCTCGACGCCGAGGGCCTGCTGCCCGCCATCACCTTCATCTTCAGCCGGGCCGGCTGCGAGGCCGCCGTCCAGCAGTGCCTCTCCTCCGGCCTGCGGCTCAACAAGGAGGGCGACCGCGGCCGGGTCCGCGCCATCGTCGAGGAACGCTGCGCCGACATCCCGGACGAGGACCTGCACGTCCTCGGCTACTTCGAGTGGCTGGACGGGCTGGAGCGCGGCATCGCCGCCCACCACGCCGGGATGCTGCCCCGGTTCAAGGAGGTCGTCGAGGAGCTCTTCGTGAAGGGCCTGGTCAAGGCCGTCTTCGCGACCGAGACCCTGGCGCTCGGCATCAACATGCCCGCCCGCTCGGTGGTCATGGAGAAGCTGGTCAAGTGGAACGGCGAGACCCACGCCGACATCACCCCCGGCGAGTACACCCAGCTCACCGGCCGGGCCGGCCGTCGCGGCATCGACATCGAGGGCCACGCCGTGGTGCTCTGGCAGCGCGGCCTCGACCCGGAGGCGCTCGCCGGCCTGGCCGGCACCCGCACCTACCCGCTGAAGTCCTCGTTCCGGCCGTCCTACAACATGGCCGTCAACCTGGTCTCGCAGTTCGGCCGGCACCGCTCCCGAGAGCTGCTGGAGACGTCCTTCGCGCAGTTCCAGGCCGACCGCTCGGTGGTCGGCATCGCCCGCCAGGTCCAGCGCAACGAGGAGGGCCTGGACGGCTACCGCGAGTCCATGACCTGCCATCTCGGCGACTTCGACGAGTACATGGCGCTGCGCCGCCAGCTCAAGGACCGGGAGAACGAGCTCGCCCGCGAGGGCAGCAGCCAGCGCCGCGCGGCGGCCGTCGAGTCGATCGAGCAGCTCAAGCCGGGCGACGTCATCCACGTCCCCACCGGCAAGTTCGCCGGCCTGGCGCTCGTCCTCGACCCGGGCCTGCCGCCGGTCGTCCGCTCGCCGCGGGGCGGCCCCCGCCACCCCGACTTCCAGGACGGCCCGCGCCCGGTGGTCCTCACCGCCGAGCGGCAGGTCAAGCGGCTCGCCATGATCGACTTCCCGCACCCGGTCGTCGCCATGGATCGGGTGCGCATCCCCAAGTCCTTCAACCCCCGCAGCCCGCAGTCCCGCCGGGACCTCGCCTCCGCGCTGCGCACCAAGGCCGGCCACCTGGAGCCCGAGCGGTTCCGCAAGGGCCGCGCGGCCGCCGCCGACGACCCGGAGATCACCCGGCTCCGCACCGTCCTGCGCCAGCACCCGTGCCACGGCTGCGACCAGCGCGAGGACCACGCCCGCTGGTCCGAGCGCTACCACCGGCTGCACCGGGACACCGAGCTGCTGGAGCGCAAGATGCGCTCCCGCACCCACACCATCGCCCGCACCTTCGACCGGGTCTGCGGGCTGCTCACCGACCTCGGCTACCTCAGCGGGGACACCGTCACCGACGACGGCCGGCGGCTCGGCCGGCTCTACGGCGAACTCGACCTGCTCGCCTCCGAGTGCATCCGCGAGGGCGTCTGGAACGGCCTGGCCGCCGCCGAACTGGCCGCCTGCGCCTCGGCGCTGGTCTACGAGTCCCGCCAGTCCGACGACGCCACCGCCCCCCGGGTGCCCGAGGGCGGGGCCAAGGAGGCGCTCGGCCAGATGGTCCGGATCTGGGGCCACCTCGACGCCCTGGAGGAGCAGCACCGGATCAACACGGCCGAAGGCGTCGGCCAGCGCGAGCCGGACCTCGGCTTCGCCTGGGCCGCCTACCGCTGGGCGCTCGGCCACTCGCTCGACCAGGTGCTGCGCGACGCCGACATGCCGGCCGGTGACTTCGTCCGCTGGACCAAGCAACTGATCGACGTGCTCGGCCAGATCCAGGACGCGGCGGGCGAGGACGTCGAGCTGCGCAAGACCGCCCGCAAGGCCGTCGACGGCCTGCGCCGGGGCATCATCGCCTACTCCTCGGTGAGCTGAGCCCGACTCCGCTGCCGTGATGCCGGCCTTCGAGACTCCTCTCGAAGGCCGGCATCGTCCTGTTCCGGGCCCGCACCACCGCGCGCACAGGAAGTCGGCCGGTCCGACTTCCCACTCCACAGCCGCAGGCTGCCGTCGTCCAAGGACGCTCGGGCTGGCGGGCAGTGCTCTCGGTGGCCCCCGCTCGACCCGAGCGAGGAGGCCAACCACGACGTCTTCGTCCCGTCACCGCGCGGGGACC
>NZ_JBHXKE010000232.1:0-14543 GCF_042722765.1 Kitasatospora sp. NPDC058406 | reverse complement strand
GTCCCGGGGGTGGGCGCCGTACCACCCGCCCCGACACAGAGGGTCGTGCGCCGACTCGGCCCCGGGCGCCGGATCGGCCCCCGCTGCGATGCCCGGGGCGGCCCGCTCGGCCGCCCGGCCCTCGGCCCGGCCGGCTGCGACGAAGATCCTGACCAGGCCGCTGCGGACCGGTCCGGCCGGGGCGTCAGGCGCCGGGAAGCACCCCTCCACCTGGGCCAGGTCGAGGTCCCGCAGCTCGACCACCGGACGGGCGACCCCCTCCCGGACCCGCTCCGCGACGGTCCGGACCACTTGGCGGTACTCGGTTCCGTGCGGATCGGAGCGGAGCAAGTGCCGCAGCCCTCCGACGGCGTACGCCGCCCCGAAGTCGTACTGGAGGTACTGGATCCGCCGCACCTCGGGCGGCAGGTCCTCCGGCGGCGGCTCCCACAGGACCGGGATCAGCGCCGCGACCGTCTCGCCGGTCAGCTCGCGGTGCCGACGCATCCGCCGGTCGAACGCGGTCCACTCCTTCCCGCAGTAGACGCTGGCGAAGTAGGCGGGCGAGTACAGCGCCACCATGGTGCGACTGGCGCCGATCACTCGGGAGAGCTGCTGTTCCCAGTCGTCGCCGACGCGAAGCCGTTCGGTGTCCCGGTAGGCGAGTTCGGCCGGTCCGGCCTCCGGCGCGATACGGGCCAGCTCGTCGCGAAGGTCGGCGAAGAACTGGTCGACGAAGGCGCCTCCCACCAGATGGTCCCGGCGCGCATAGCTGAAGAAGAAGTACGGCCGCACTCAGCACCCCCGGCCCGGTCCGCGAACCCGTTCACCGTAGTGGAGTTGACGTGCCGTCACCAGTGTGATCCGGGCCGGACCGGATCACATCCTGCCGGTTTCCGCACGGCGCCGCCGGAGTTGGCCGACCCCGCCGGGGAGCCGGGTCGGCGCCCTGCGCGCAGGCCGTCAGATCGAGGAGTGAAAGCCCGCCTGCGAGAGCGCGCCCGGCCGGTCGTGGGCCAGGCCGACCCGGCGCACCAGATCGACGAGGAAGTCGTCGGTGCGGTCGGCGAGCTGACCGAGCGTGGGGCGCCCGGGGGCGCCTTCGGAGGCCGGGGTCGGAGCAGCGGGGGTTTCGTTCGTCATGTGGCTCACCCTCTCCGTGGAGTCGGCGGCGATGCCGTCCGCCCCACGGTACCCGCCGATTCCGGCCCTCGGGCGGACAAACGCCGGGCCCGCCGGATCGCGGCGGAGCACGCCCCGGCGCACGCCCCACCGGGGTCCGCAGGACCTCGACGCCCGCACCCCGCCAGGACCGCCGGCCCCTCCGCCGCCCGCTGCCCCTACCGCCCACCCTGCGGACGTCCGGGCATTCGTACGGCCCGCCAGGCTTCACGGGCAGAGCCGCTCCACCCGCCAGCCGGTCGGCGCGGCCGGGTCGGCCAGGTAGCGCAGCCGGTCGTGCAGCCGGTTCTCCCGGCCCTGCCAGAACTCGACGATCTCCGGCACCACCCGGTAGCCGCCCCAGAACGGCGGCACCGGCACCCCCTCGCCCTCCGGGTAGCGCCGCTCCAGCTCCGCGTACCGCTGCTCCAGCACCTCGCGGGAGGCGACCGGGCTGGACTGCTCACTGGCCCAGGCGCCGAGCTGCGAGCCGTGCGGGCGCGTCCGGAAGTAGGCGGCGGTCTCGTCCCGGCCGACCTTCTCCACCCGGCCCTGGACGATCACCTGGCGGGCCAGCGCGATCCACGGGAAGAGCAGCGCCGCGTGCGGATTGGCGGCCAGCTCGGTGCCCTTGCGCGAGCCGTAGTTGGTGAAGAAGACGAAGCCGCGGGCGTCGAAGCCCTTGAGCAGGACCGTCCGCGAGCCGGGCCGCCCCTCGGCGTCGGCGGTGGAGAGCACCATGGCGTTGGGCTCCACCACCCCGGCCTCGTCCGCGTCGTGGAACCACCGGGTGAACTGGGCGACCGGCTCCGCGGCGAGCCGCTCCTCGACCAGTCCCTCGTGCGCGTAGTGCTTGCGCATCACGGTGAGGTCCGGTCCGGGGCGGGCCTCGTCGGCCAGGATCCGGGTGACGGGGGTCAGGGGCGTCGACTGGGCGCGGTCCGGGGTCTGCACGTCAACATCATCCCGTACGACAAGCAACCGGCACCGCTACCTCCGGACAAACCCCGGTGGGAGATAAGGTGACTCGCCACCGTTCGGCCGCCCGTCGTACGGTGATTTGTCCGGAATCTGGGCCGCGGTTCCGGAGATTCGCCGGACACGACCGGTCTTCGGGCGAAAAGTCAAGCGGGCCCCCGGAAAACATCAGCACGGTGGTGTATGGCGTAATGCACCCCGTGCCTGTCACCCTGGCACCGAGTGCCAACCACCATTCGGTCACAGGCGTGCCTCCCCACCACGGCGGCCCGCCGATCGCAGAACTGAAGGAGCCGTGCATGTCCGACTTCGTACCCGGGCTCGAAGGTGTCGTCGCTTTCGAGAGCGAGATCGCCGAACCCGACCGTGAAGGCGGCGCCCTGCGGTACCGAGGCGTCGACATCGACGACCTGGTCGGCCACGTCTCCTTCGGCCATGTCTGGGGCCTGCTGGTCGACGGCAAGTTCAACCCAGGCCTGCCGGCCGCCGAACCCTTCCCGATCCCCGTCCACTCCGGCGACATCCGGGTGGACGTGCAGTCCGCCCTCGCCATGCTCGCCCCGGTCTGGGGCCTCAAGCCGCTGCTGGACATCGACGCCGAGCAGGCCCGCGACGACCTCGCGCGCGCCGCCGTCATGGCCCTCTCCTACGTGGCCCAGTCCGCCCGCGGCCAGGGTCTGCCGATGGTCCCGCAGAGCGAGATCGACAAGGCCGAGACGGTCGTCGAGCGGTTCATGATCCGCTGGCGGGGCGAGCCCGACCCGAAGCACGTCAAGGCCATCGACGCCTACTGGACGTCCGCCGCCGAGCACGGCATGAACGCCTCCACCTTCACCGCCCGCGTCATCGCCTCCACCGGCGCCGACGTCGCGGCCGCCCTCTCCGGCGCGGTCGGCGCGATGTCCGGCCCGCTGCACGGCGGCGCGCCGTCCCGGGTGCTCGGCATGATCGAGGAGATCGAGCGCACCGGCGACGCCACCACCTGGGTCAAGAACGCGCTGGACAAGGGCGAGCGCCTGATGGGCTTCGGCCACCGCGTCTACCGCGCCGAGGACCCGCGCGCCCGCGTGCTGCGCCGCACCGCCAAGGAGCTCGGCGCGCCGCGCTTCGAGGTCGCCGAGGCGCTGGAGAAGGCTGCGCTGGAGGAGCTGCACAACCGCCGTCCGGACCGTGTGCTGGCCACCAACGTCGAGTTCTGGGCCGCCATCATGCTGGACTTCGCCGAGGTCCCCGCACACATGTTCACCTCGATGTTCACCTGTGCCCGGACCGCCGGCTGGTCGGCGCACATCCTGGAGCAGAAGCGCACGGGCCGGCTCGTGCGCCCCGCCGCGCGCTACATCGGCCCCAACCCGCGCAGCCCCCACGACATCGAGGGCTACGAGGCCATCGCCCGCTGAGTCCGCCGGGCCGCCAGGCCACCAGGCCGCCGGGCCGCCGAGCCGGCTGATTCCGCCGCTCACGGCGCGGGGCACTCCGCGCCCCGCGTGCACCGCGCGCCCTGCACGCCCCCCGGCCACCCCGACCGCCCTGAACTGAGCCCCTGCGAAACAGCGGGTCCGGTACCGACCGGACCCGCTGTTTCCGCAGCTCGCGGCCGGGAAGATCGCATCTCAGCGGGCGGACTCCCGTCGATTCCCGGTCGACCCGGCCGGTAGGCTGCCGCCCGTGGCTCAGATCCAGATCCCCGCTGACATCAAGCCCGCAGACGGCCGTTTCGGCTGCGGCCCGTCCAAGGTGCGCCCCGAGGCCCTGAGTGCCCTCGCCGCCACCGAGACCTCCCTGCTCGGCACCTCGCACCGCCAGGCCCCGGTCAAGAACCTGGTCAAGCGCGTGCGCGAGGGCGTGAGCAGCCTCTTCTCCCTCCCCGAGGGGTACGAGGTGGTCCTCGGCAACGGCGGGTCCACCGCCTTCTGGGACATCGCGGCTTTCGGCCTGGTGCGGGAGAAGTCCCAGCACCTCGACTTCGGTGAGTTCTCCTCCAAGTTCGCCTCCTCGGTCAAGGCCGCGCCGTGGCTCGCCGAGCCGAGCGTGATCAAGACCGCCCCGGGCACCCACCCGCTGCCGGTCGCCGAGGCGGGCGTGGACGTCTACGCGCTCACCCACAACGAGACCTCGACCGGTGTCGCGATGCCCATCGCGCGTCCGGCCGGCGGCGACCAGGGCTCGCTGGTCCTGGTGGATGCCACCTCGGGTGCCGGCGGCCTGCCGGTGGACATCACCGAGACCGACGTCTACTACTTCGCCCCGCAGAAGTCCTTCGCCGCCGAGGGCGGCCTCTGGCTGGCGACCTTCTCCCCGGCCGCGCTGGAGCGCGCCGCCGAGATCGCCGGCTCCGGCCGCTACATCCCGCCGTTCTTCGACCTGCCGACGGCCATCGACAACTCGTCGAAGGACCAGACGTACAACACCCCGTCGATCGCCACCCTGTTCCTCCTGGCCGACCAGCTGGAGTGGCTCAACGGCAACGGCGGGCTCGACTGGGCCGTCGCCCGTACGGCTGATTCCTCGTCCCGCCTGTACGGCTGGGCCGAGAAGTCCTCGTTCGCCAGCCCGTTCGTGGCGAACCCGGACGAGCGTTCGCAGGTGGTCGGCACGATCGACTTCGACGACGCCGTGGATGCCGCCGCCGTCGCCAAGGCACTGCGTGCCAACGGCATCGTCGACACCGAGCCGTACCGCAAGCTGGGCCGCAACCAGCTGCGCGTCGCGATGTTCCCGGCCGTCGACCCGGCCGACGTCGAGGCGCTCACCGCCTGCATCGACTACGTGGTCGGACAGCTCTGATCCCGACCGGTCGGCACGACGGACGAAGGGCCACCGCCTCCGGGCGGTGGCCCTTCCCGTTCTCCGGGGACGTCTGCGGCCCCCTCGCCGGGGACGCTACTGGCCGACCAGTGAGCTGATCAGCACGACGACCAGCAGCAGCACCAGGGCTCCGGTCACGATACGCATACGAGTCTTGGGATCCACGGTCAACGAGCGTACCCCCGGCCCGCCGGCGGTCAGACGCCGAGGTTGGACCCCCCGCTCGCGTCCAGGTTCTGGCCGGTGACCCAGCGGGCGTCGTCGGAGGCGAGGAACGCGACGACGTCCGCCACGTCGGACGCCTCGCCGACCCGGTCGAAGGCCGAGTAGGCGGCGACCCGGGCGCGCGCCCGCGGGTCGTCCAGCCAGGGGTTGACGTCCGTGGCGACCACGCCCGGCAGCACCGCGTTGACGGTGATCCCGCGCGGTCCCAGCTCCTCGGCGAGGGTGAGCGTCAGGGTGTTCAGCGCTCCCTTGGTCATCGCGTAGGCGATCGCCGTCGGGAACGCCACCCGGGTGACGCCGGAGGAGACGTTGACGATCCGGCCGCCGTCGCGCAGCCGCTCCAGGCCGTGCCGGACGACGAAGAACGGCGCCCGCGCGTTGACCGCGAACACCTTGTCGAAGTCGGCCTCGGCCACCTCGTGGATCCGCCCGTACTGGCCGATCCCGGCGTTGTTGACCAGGATGTCCAGGCTGCCCGCCGCCCCCTGCCCGGCCGGCCCCCGGCCTTCTGCCCCTTCCCCCGCCGCCCTCTGCCCTGCCAGCCCCGCGTCGAAGGCGGCCCAGAGCGCTTCGGCGTCGCCGGGGACGCCCAGCTCGGCACCGACCGCGAAGGCCCGGCCGCCGGCGTGCTCGATCGTCTTGACGACCTCCTCGGCCGCCGCCGCGTTCCGTCCGTAGTGGACGGCGACCAGGGCGCCGTCCCGCCCCAGCCGCTCGGCGATCCCCCGCCCGATGCCCCGGCTGCCGCCCGTGACCAGCGCCGTCCTCCCCGCCAGCCTGCCCGTCGACGTCCCCATGGCTACGCCCTCCCATTTATGTAGCGGTCGCTAATGAAAGGAACCGTAGCACGCCTTCTGTAGTGGTCGATATAGAATCGCCCCATGGCGACGACGAGCAGCGCGAAGAGCGGCACCACCACGACGGGAGCGGGCGCCGCACCGACCGCCGGCGCCCGGGCCGGCGCCGCGCAGCGCGGCCGGCCCCGCTCCTTCGACCGCGAGGCCGCCCTGGAGCAGGCGTTGCGACTGTTCTGGGAACGCGGCTACGAGGCGACCTCGGTCGCCGACCTCACCGCCGTCATGGGCATCCGCCCGCCGAGCCTCTACGCCGCCTTCGGCGACAAGCGCGCGCTCTTCGACGAGGTGGTCGCCCGCTACCGGGAGAGCCACGGCGCCTACTCCGCCCGCGCGCTCGCCGAGGAGCCCACCGCCCGGGCGGGGGTGGCCCGGATGCTGCGCGAGGCCGCCGCCGAGGCCACCGACCCCGACCACCCGTGGGGCTGCCTGCTGATCAGCTCGACGGTCAACTGCACCTCGCCGGAGGTGGTCGAGGCCGTCCGGGCGCTGCGCAACGCCAACGTCCGGGCCCTGGAGTCGCTGATCCGGGCCGACGTCGCGGCCGGGCACGAGCCCGCCGGGGCCGACCCGGCGGCGCTGGCCCAGTTCACCGCGACCGTGGTCCAGGGCATGTCGCAGCGCGCCCGCGACGGCGCGACCCGCGCCGAGCTGGAGCGGGTCGCCGCCGACGCGATGCGCGTGTGGCCCTGACCGGGCCCCCTCGGCCCCGGCCCGCCCGGTTCCGGCCTGCCCCGGCCCGCGGGAACCGGGCCTGCGGGAACCGGGCCCGCCGTCCGGCTCTCAGCTCCAGCGGGCCAGCGGCCAGGAGCGGACCGTCTCGTAGTGCGCGAACCCGCCGTCCTGCTCGCTCTTCATCAGGTGCAGCTCGGCGGCCTCCCACTCCGGCCCCCGGTACTCCCCGAGCGCCAGTGCCAGCCCGTCCAGCTCCGCCGCCGCCGCCCGCTGCACCGCCCGCCGGTGCCCGCGCGTCGAGCCGGCCCGGGCCAGGGTCAGATGCGGGTGGAAGCTGAACGTGTCCACCTCACCCACCACCCCGGCGGTGGCGTCGTTCACCGCTTCGGCCAGCCGGCGCAGCGCCCAGGTCCGGCCCTCCACCCCGGCCCAGAGCACCCGGTCCCCGAACCGGCCGGCGCCGGCCAGCCGCAGCGGGTGCGCCGCGTGCACCTCGGCCACCCCGGCCAGACCCGTTTCGAGCTCCGGCACCCGCTCGACCGGCACCTCACCGAGGAACGCCAGCGTCAGGTGCCAGCCCTCGACCCCCGTCCAGCGGAGCCGGTCGGCCCCGGGCAGCTCGCGCACCGGCGCCACCGCGTCGACCAGCCCCTGCAATGCCTCCACCGGCGGCAGCACCGCCACAAAGAGCCTCATGGGGCCATCTTCCCGCGCACGACGGTTTGGGCTAGAACGGTTTTCATGAAGATCCGCAACGGGGGTCCCGAGGACATCCCCGACATCCTCGCCCTGCTCGACGGCGCCGTCGCCTGGCTCGCCTCCCAGGGCCGGACGCGGCAGTGGGGCAGTCACTCGTTCAGCGGCACCCAGGCCAGGGTGGAGCACATCGCGAAGTACGGCGCCGAGCCGTACCTGATCCGGCTCGCGGTGGCCGACGACGGCCGGGCGGTCGGCTCCTGCGTCCTCTCCGAGGAGCGGCCCGACTACGCCACCCCGGTGGACGAGCCCGAGGTGTACATCCGCAACCTGGTGACCGACCGGTCCCGGAAGGGCTCGGGGATCGGCGCCGCGCTGATCGCCGACGCGATCGAGGAGACCCGCCGCCGGGGCATCGGCCTGCTCCGGGTGGACTGCTTCGCCGGGGGCGACCGCAAGCTGGTCGGCCAGTACCGGGCGCTCGGCTTCACCGAGACGGAGTCCTTCGAGGTCGAGCAGCCGGCCGGCCCCTGGCAGGGCCAGATCCTCGCGATCAGGGTCTGAGCCGCCGGCCCGGCACGAGCCCGCCGGACGGCGCCCGCACCGGCCCGGCCCGGCCCCCTCCGCCCGGCCCAGTCCGCCGCCGGCCCGGCCCCCTCCGCGGGTCCGGGCCGGTGCGGCGTCAGCAGGCGGCGGCGAGCTCGGACTTGGCCGGCGCCGCGGTGCGCGGCACGAGGGCCACCACCCGGCCGCCGTGCCCCGGGTGCAGGGCGAAGCGGAGCCGCAGGTCGGCGCTGCGGGCCAGCACCAGGCCGACCACACCGGCCGCCAGGGCCGAGACCAGTCCACAGGCCAGCAGCCCGAGCCGGGGCCCGTACGAGGCGGTGACCCAGCCGACGATCGGCGCGCCGATCGGCGTGCCACCGGTGAACACCAGCACCAGCAGGCCCATCACCCGGCCGCGCATCGCGGGCTCGGTGGCCAGCTGGAGCGCGGCGTTGACCGAGGTGTTGAAGCTCAGCCCGAACACGCCGATCAGGGTGAGCAGCGCGGCGAAGGTCCAGTAGCCGGGCGCGAACGCGGCCACCACCTCCAGCAGGCCGAAGGCCAGCGCGGCGCCCACCAGCCGGCGCAGCCTGGGCGCGCCGCGCCGGGCCGCGATCAGCGCGCCGGTCAGCGAGCCGACCGCCATCGCGGTGTTCAGCAGGCCGTACTGCCCGGCGCCGACGTGGAAGGTGTCGGTCGCGAAGCCGGAGAGCAGCGTCGGGAAGTTGAAGCCGAAGGTGCCGATGAACCCGGCCAGCACCATGGGCCAGAGCAGTTCCGGCCGCTCCTTCACGTACCGCAGGCCCTCGCGCAGCTGGCCCTTCTCACGGGCGATCGGCGCGGTCGGGCGCAGTTCGCCCGGCCGCATGGCGAGCAGCCCGCCGATCACGGCGGCGAAGGAGAGCGCGTTCACCGCGAACGCCCAGCCGCTGCCGACCGCGGCGATCAGCAGGCCCGCCACGGCGGGGCCGACCAGCCGGGCGGTCTGGAAGTTGGCGGCGTTCAGGCTGACCGCGTTGGCGAGGTCCTTCGGGCCGACCATCTCGGAGACGAAGGCCTGCCGGGTCGGGTTGTCCACCACGGTGACCAGGCCGAGCAGCAGCGCGAAGACGTACACGTAGTACGGGGTCACGACGCCGCCGACGGTCAGCACGGCGAGGCCGGCGGCGAGCAGGCCCATCGCCCCCTGGGTGAAGATCAGCAGCCGGCGCTTGGGCATCCGGTCCGCGAGCACCCCGCCGAACAGGCCGAGCAGCAGCATCGGCAGGAACTGCATGGCGGTGGTGATGCCGACGGCGAGCGGGCTGCCGGTGAGGCTGAGCACCAGCCAGTCCTGGGCGATCCGCTGCATCCAGGTACCGGTGTTGGACACCACCTGACCGGCGAAGTAGTAGCGGTAGTTGCGGACGCGCAGGGAGGAGAACATCCCCCCGGGCCGGGTGAAACGGGCACCGGCCGGTGCGTCGGCCTCCGCCGTGGGAGGCGTGGCCTCGGAGAGGGGCCGCGCGGGGCGCGCCGCGGGAGGGGTGGCGGCGGGCGCCGGGTGGGCGCGGCCGGGAGCGGCGGGGTCCTCCGCCGCGGTGCGTTCGTCGGGGTCGTCGTCGCCGTTGCCCGGCAGCCCCGTCGGGGCGGGCGCCTCGGCGTCGGCTGCCGCGGCGCCCGCTGCGGCGGGGTCGGCGGTCCGGTGGTCGTCGGTGCGGATGGCGGCGCTGGCTGCGGCCGGCGGTGTCACGGTGGTCTCCCCTCGCGGCGCGACGGCCCGTGGCATGGCCGTCGCGCTCCTGGTTTCGGTGGTCGGTCCTGCGGTGATGCGGTTCTCCTTCGTCCTCCGGCGGCTGACCGGAACGGCGGTGCCTAGAGGTGTGCGAGCTTGTAGAGCACGGGCGCGGCCTCGCGCAGGACGGCCCATTCCTCCTCGTCGAGCCCCTCGGCGAGCTCGGCGAGCCAGGCGTTCCGGCGGCTTCGGCTCTCCGCCAGGATCGTCTCGGCCTGTTCGGTACTGCTGACGACCACCTGACGGCGGTCCTCCGGGTGCGGCTCTCGCCGCACGAGGCCCTTCTCCTCCAGCATCGCGACGATCCTGGTCATCGAGGGCGGCTGTACGTGCTCCTTCCGGGCGAGCTCACCCGGTGTGGCCTTCCCGCACCGTGCGAGGGTGCCCAGCACTCCGATCTCGGTAGGGCTGAGCGACTCCTCGACCCGCTGGTGACGCAGGCGACGGGAGAGGCGCATGGCGGACGATCGCAGCTGACTGATGGCTACGAGGTCCTGCTCGGACATCTCGGGCATGTCCTTAGCCTACGTCATTACTCTCGCTAAAGAAAACCGGTTTCCCGCCCTCCTGCCGTCCACCACCCCGCCCGGGGCCGGCTCGCGGTCCGGCCCGCCGTGCCGTGGGCCGCGCCGAGCGCGATGCTGGAAGCACGGGTACCCACCCATCCCTCAGGAGAAGGGCCGACCAGACCATGTCCGACCTCGCCACCGAGCAGAACGACACCGGCTTCGCCCGGCTCGCCATGGTCACCATCGACTGCGCCGACCCGGTCGCGCTGGCCGCCTTCTACGGTGAGCTGCTCGGGTGGGAGACGCGGCACGCGGACGAGCGGTTCGCGATCCTGGACAACCCGGAGGGCGGCAGCCCGCTCGGCTTCGGGCGCGTCAACGGCTACCGGCCGGAGCCCTGGACCGAGCCGGACGGCGGCAAGCACTTCCACCTGGACTTCTACGTCGACGACCTGGAGGCGACCACCGCCCGCGCGCTGGCCCTCGGCGCGACCGAGCCCACGTACCAGCACGGCCGGACGCTCAAGGTCCTGATCGACCCGGCCGGCCACCCGTTCGGTCTAGCGCCCCTGGACTCCTGACCGCGCCGGCGACCCCCGCCGGACCGCCGCCCGCGCACGCCGACGGGGCCCGCCGCCGACGCGGCCGGGCCCCTCGCCCTTCTCCTGCCTCCCGCGCCTCCCGCATCCGTCCGGCCGGCGGCCCCGTCAGCGCGGGAAGGCCCGGCGCGCACGCCAGGTGGTGTGCTCGCGCGACACCGCGTCCTCCGCCTCGGCCGCCAGCCGGGCCCAGCGCTGCTCGGCGTCCGGAGCCCGCACGTCGAGGTCGGAGAGCTGGTTGCCGACGTTCTCCAGCTCGCGCGCCGCCAGCTGGTACGCGGCCGCCAGCGGGCGGAGCTGCTTCAGCTGGGTCCAGGCGATGATCGACGCGGCCGCCGCCGAGCTCGCCCCGAAGACGTGCACCTGCAGTGCGCCGGTCGCCTGCGCGATCGCCGCGGCGGCGCCGATGATGATCAGCGTCGCGATGCCCAGCCCCCAGGTGACCGCCTGCGACTCGCAGGACTCGGCCCGCGAGCGGTACCACGTCCGCTGCCCCTCCACCCGGGTGCGCAGGTACAGCGTCCGCCGGGCCGTCAGCGACTCCGCCCGCACCCGGCGCATCTCCGGCGTGATCTCGGCCGCCGTCCCCGGCGGCACGATCTCCGGGTCCTCGAACGCCCGCAGCACGTCCTCCATCTGGAGCAGGTAGCCCCGGTCGACGTCGGCCGAATCCGCGTCACCCTCGAACGGCCCGGCCCGTACGGAGTACTTCCAGGCCAGCGTCTTCACCGACTCGGCCGCCGCCCGCGCCTCGTACCACCGCCCCTGCGGGTTGCTTCGGCGAAGCCGTGACCAGAAATAGCCCGCGATCAGGAACGCCACCACCGAGAAGAGCGGGACGAGGCTGCCCTCGTCCGGATCGTCCGGACCGGGCAGCGCCCCGACCGCGGCCGCGAGCACCAGCATCCCGATCAGGCCCCGGTACCAGCGCAGTGTCTGCTGCTGCCCCTCCAGGGACGCCCGGTCCGCCGTCCGGAACAGCTCCGGCAGCAACTGCGCCTCCACCCCCGCCGGCGGGTCTTCTCGCACCATCAGCCGATCCCCCTCCCCGCTCTCCGTCCAGCCAGTATTCCCTCCACCAACTGCCCTACACGGCCACCTTTTTGACACCCCGCGCCGAACGGTGATTGCCCGTCACCCATGATTACCGGTATAACCGGTTACATGCCACTGCACTGGAAGCTCGTCATCGACTGTGCCGACCCACACCGCCAGGCCGCCTTCTGGGCCGCCGCCCTCGACTACACGGTCGAGGACCACAGCGCCCTGATCGACCGTCTGCTGGCCGCCGGAGCCGCCGGCCCCGACCTCGTCACCGAGGTCGGGGGCCGCCACGCCTGGCGCACCCTGGCCGCCGTCCGCCACCCCGAGGACCCGCACGACCCGGCCACCGACACCGGGCTCGGCCGCCGCCTCCTCTTCCAGCAGGTCCCCGAACCGAAGCAGGGCAAGAACCGCCTGCACCTCGACGTGCATCCGGAGCCCGGCACCCGCGACGACGCCGTCGAGCGCCTCCGGGCCCTCGGCGCCACCGTCCTCACCCGCGTCGACGAGCCGGCCGGTTCGTGGGTCGTCATGCAGGACCCCGAGGGCAACGAGTTCTGCGTCCACTAGAGCCTGTCCGCCGGGCAAGCTCCGGTGCGGCCGCAGGGGCGATCCGCCCGCCCCGCCGGCCCTGCCGCGGGAGCGTCGGACCGGGACCGGACGAGAGCCGCAGGCGCACCGCCGGCCGGCCGCGGCTCCCCGCGTTCCGTGCGGTTCACCGAGGGCCGACCGGCCGGCCCGCTCGACACCGGCCGGGCCCGCTCGACACCGGCCGGGCCGTGCGGCGCGGGACGGGCCCTCAGGTCGTACCGCCCGCCCCCGGCTCGACCCGCGTGTGGAGGATCTCGCGGGCCTGCTCGGCGGCCCGGGTGATGCTCTCGCTGACGAAGTCGACGAAGCGGGCGATGTTCTCCAGGCGCGCCGCGGCCGGGGTGTCGGCGCCGAGGATGCCGACACCCTGCCGTGCGATCTCGACGAGTTGGGCGGTGGCGCGGGCGCTGGCGATCATCGTCTGGTACCAGACGTCGTCGTCGACGACGTAGCGCTCGCGCCGGCGTTCGTCGCGCTCCCGGCGGACGAGGCCCTGGCTGTCGAGGAACGTGACCGCCTTGGAGACGGACGCCGGGCTGACCTGGAGGCGCTGGGCGAGTTCGGACGCGGTGAGGCTGCCCGTGTCGGTGAGGGTGAGACAGGCCATCACCCGCGACATCATCTTGGGCATGCCCGAAGCCATCAGGACGGTGGTGAACGTCTCCTCGTACTCGCGCACCGCCTCGGCGTCGCGGCCGTGGGCCTGCGCGGGCTCCTGCGCGCCCCGGGGGGCGGTCGGCGTGCGCCGGTGGGCGCGGCGTTCGGTGGCGCGGTGGGCCAGGTCGGCCCGGTAGGCGGTGGGGCCGCCGTTGCGCATCACCTCGCGCGTGACGGTCGAGGTAGGGCGGTCGAGGCGCCTGGCGATCTCCGCGTAGGCGAGCCCGTCGGCCACCCCCGACGCGATCTGCTGGCGTTCCTGCTGGGTGAGCCTGCCTCCCGGCATCGCGGCCTCCTTCATGGTCGGTGATGCCCCAGCATAGCGTTCACATCCAAATCATTGCAACGCACCCGCTGGTGATCGTTGCATTTGATTCGAAGCCTTCGCAACGATCTCAAGTCTCCTACCTGCATCAATAGGATTTCTGCGCAACGAGCTTATTGCCGAGACTTGGAAAGCAACGTAGCTTTTCCATCGTCAGAAACGACAAGCCGAAGGACAGCATCATGCAGAAGTTCGACACCCCCGCCCCGGTCGCCACCGTCCTCGACATCCCCGCAGGACGCATCCGGCTCATCGCCGCCGACCGGGCCGACACCACGGTCGCGATCCTCCCCGCCGACCCCTCGAAGAGCCGCGACGTGAAGGCCGCCGAGCAGACCACCGTCGAGTACGCCGACGGCGCCCTGCGGATCCGGACCTCGGCCGACAACCGGTTCCTCGGCTCCTCCGGCCACGTCGAGGTGACCGTTCACCTGCCCGCCGGCTCCCGCGTCGACGCCAAGGCCGCCACCGCCGAACTCCGCAGCACCGGACGCCTCGGCGACGTCACCGTCGAGCTCTCCCACGGCTCGGTCGAACTCGACGAGACCGCCGGCGCCCACCTCACCCTCCTCGCCGGCGACATCTCGGTCACCCGCCTCGGCGGCCCCGCCGAGATCAGCACCCGCAAGGGCGACATCCGGATCACCGAGGCCGTCCAGGGCACCGTCACGCTGCGCACCGAGGCCGGCGGGATCGAGGTCGGCGCCGCCCGCGGAGTCTCCGCCGCCCTGGACGCCGGCACCGGCCACGGCCGGATCCACAACGCACTCCGGAACGCCGACGGCGCCGCCGACCTGACCGTCCACGCGACCACCGGCCACGGCGACATCACCGCCCGCAGCCTCTAAGGAGCATCGACATGACCGACCTGGCCATCGCGGCGAACGGGCTGCGCAAGTCCTACGGCGACAAGACCGTGCTCGACGGCATCGACCTGGCCGTCCCCGAAGGAACGGTCTTCGCCCTGCTGGGCCCGAACGGCGCCGGCAAGACCACCGTCGTCAAGATCCTCTCCACGCTCATCGGCGCCGACGGCGGGCAGGCCCGGATCGCGGGCCACGACCTGACGGCCGCCCCGCAGGCGGTACGCGCCGCCATCGGCGTCACCGGCCAGTTCTCCGC
>NZ_JBHXKE010000231.1:0-14743 GCF_042722765.1 Kitasatospora sp. NPDC058406 | reverse complement strand
GGCGGTCCGACCCCACTCGGCCCGGCCCGATCCCCCGCAGAACGTCGTCCGCACCTCGGCCGCATACCGCCCCCGCACGTGCCACCCGCACTTGCGCGGCCCCGCGCCGCGTCCGCACGATGTCCGCACCGCCGTCGCAGCACCACCGGAACGGGCCGCGGAGTCGCATTACCACTCCGGGGGGTCCGTTGTCTCACCGAAGCGCTTTTCCGATGATCTGTTCTACTGCGCTCCTGTGATAACCCGGCGCCGACCTGATCCAAGGTGACATGCTGCACAACGTCAGGGGGGTTGATCCCGATTTCCACAGTGTTCCGAGGACTGCCGTTCCAACGATCACCAGAAGTCCGACCGGAGGCCGACGTGTCCGCGAACATCAATCCCACGGTGCGCCGTCGGCGCCTCGGTTCGGAACTGCGCAAGCTCCGCGAGGGCCTCAGCATGACGGCCGAGGAGGTCGCCGGCCGGCTGATGGTCTCCCAGTCGAAGATCAGCCGACTGGAGAACGGCCGCCGCTCCATCAGCCAGCGGGACGTCCGTGACCTCTGCGACGTCTACAACGTCACCGACGAGGCGATGCGGGCCAGTCTGATGGAGATGGCCCGGGAGTCCCGGCAGCGCGGCTGGTGGCACGACTTCAACGACATGCCGACCCCCTACAGCGTGTACATCGGGCTGGAGGCCGAGGCCTCCTCGATCCGGGCGTACGAGTCCTCCTTCGTCCCCGGGCTGCTGCAGACCGAGCAGTACGCGCAGGCCGTGGTCGAGGGCACCCAGCCGGACACCGACGCGCTCTCCGTCCAGCGCCGGGTCCAGGTCCGGATGAAGCGCCAGGACCGCGTCCAGGGCGAGAACCAGCTGGGCAGCCTCTGGACCGTCATAGACGAGGCGGTGCTGCGCCGGGAGGTCGGCAGCCGCGACGTGATGGCCGACCAGCTGAAGCACATGCTGGAGCTGAGCCAGCGCCCCAACATCACCATCCAGGTCATCCCGTTCGCGCACGGCGCCCACCCCGGCATGACCGGGACATTCTCCCTGCTGGAGTTCCCCGAGTCAGCCGATTCCACGGTTGTCTACTTCGAAGGGGTGACGAGCGATCTCTACCTGGAGAAGGAAGCCGACGTGCGCCGCTATACCAGTCTCTACGACCACCTGCGGGCAGCCGCGCTCGGGGTGACGGAGAGCCGGTCGCTGATAGCCACGATTGAAGAGGGATACCACGGATGAGCACCACCTTCGAGAACGGGACGACCTGGTACAAGAGCAGTCACAGCGGCGGCAACGGCGCCTGTGTGGAGATCAGGGTGCCCGCCGCCGACGCGGTGGCGGTCCGGGATTCCAAGGATCCCGAAGGTCCGCAACTGCGTTTCTCCGCCGAGGCCTGGAACGTCTTCGCCACCGAGGCCGGAGCCGGGGTGTTCGGCGGGTTCTGACCTCGCGTCGCACCGCTTCTCGGCCCAGGTGCCCGTAGCGGTGTCCGTCGCCCTCTCCCGGGCGGCGGACACCGCTACGGGCATCTGGGCGTCCGGAGCCATGCACCCGTCAAGACCGGACCCCGCCGCACGACGGCCTGGTCGCTCGACGGCCCCGCCGCCCGACGGCCTCAGCCGAGCACCGGGTAGCGGGCCGACCAGGCCTCGCCCTCCGGGGTCCGTGCGCTGTGCAGTTCGGGCCCGTGCAGGAGTTCCAGGACGAAGTCGTCCGCCAGCTCCAGCAGCGCCCCGCGCCCCTCCAGGCCCACCACCAGGCCGGGCGGCAGCGCGGTGTCACCGTGCAGCACTCCCAGCAGGTTGCCGCAGATCGCGCCGGTGGAGTCGCTGTCCCCCGAGTGGTTCACCGCCAGCAGCAGCCCGGACCGGACGTCGTGCGCGACCAGTGCGCAGTACACCCCGATCGCCAGCGCCTCCTCGGCGACCCAGCCCTCCCCCAGCGCCTCCACCCGCTCGGCGGACGGCTCCCCGGCCCGCACCGCGTCCAGTGCCGCCCGCAGCGCGGCCGTCGTCTCCTCGTGCGCCGGCCGCTCCGAGAGCAGGGCGAGCGCCAGGTGCACCCCCTCCTCCAGGGTGCCGCCCCGGGCCACGGTCTGGACGATCACCGCCAGCGCACCCGCCGAGAGGTAGCCGGTGGGGTGGCCGTGGGTCAGCACCGAGCACTCCAC
Organism: Kitasatospora sp. NPDC058406; assembly: GCF_042722765.1. NCBI lineage: Bacteria > Bacillati > Actinomycetota > Actinomycetes > Kitasatosporales > Streptomycetaceae > Kitasatospora > Kitasatospora sp. NPDC058406. Next base: position 12,585 of record NZ_JBHXKE010000231.1, on the reverse strand, counting down.
CGCCAGCTGGAACACCAGCCCCGGCTCCCAGGTGGTGAGCAGCCCGAACGGCGCCGCCCGCATCACCGTGCCGCACCCCTTGGAGTGCGGGTTCTTCGGCGACTCCAGGGTGCCCAGCCGGTCGGCGTCCACCCCGGAGAGCCCGGACAGGCAGGCCTGCCCGGGCGCCCGCTGCGCGTACAGCCACTCCTCCCGGCCGAGCCAGCCGAGGTCGGACCGGCGTTCGTCCGGTCCCCAGTCCCGTTGGGTGGCGGCCCAGCGCAGATAGGCGCGGTGGACGTCGGTGGGCGGGTGCCAGCTGCCGGTGTCCCGGCGGATGTGGGCGCGGATCAGGCCGTCGACGGTGAACAGCACCATCTGGGTGTCGTCGGTGACCGCCCCCAACCGCCCGTACGCGGGGACGTAGCCGGTCACACCGCGCGGGCCGTGCGCGGCGCGGATCTTCTCCAGCGAGTCGAACTCGATGCCGGCGCCGAGCGCGTCCCCGATCGCCCCGCCGAGCAGACAGCCCCGCACCCGGCTGCGGAAGTCCTGTTGCTGTGCGCGTGACCACAGTGGCATCACGACGGGCGCCTTTCGTACGAAAGCGGGCGGACCGCGCGACGCACGGCCGGTCGCGCGCCCTCGCACTGTATTCGAAGGCCCGAACGGGTCGCGGGCCTCCCTGGAACACCAGCACTTCCACCCGATGTCGCCGGTCCGCCATGCCTCGTCCACGGACCGCCACCCCGGGCTGCCTACCGTCCCGGGCCATGACCATCTCCCGCACCCGCCTGACCGCGGCCGTCGCCCTGACCTGCGCACTGACGCTCGGCACCCCGGCGCTCGCCGCGGCCGCGCCGGCCGGCTCCCCCGCCCCGGCCGCCGCCCACCACGCCGCCCGCGCCGTCCCGTTCACCGCCGCCACCGCCACCCAGCAGGCCGACGGGAGCTTCAGCCTCACCTGGACCGCCCCCGGCGCCCGCGGCGTCACCGTCTACGCCGGCACCGACCCGGAGGACATCCGCCACCGCAGGCCCGTCGCCGGGGGCGCCGGCAGCGCGACCGTGACGGTCACCGGCCTGCCCGCCGCCGACCGCTGGTACTTCGAGCTCGTCCCCGACCGCGGCGCCCCGCTGGTGATCGCCGACCGCTCGCTGCACCTCGCCTCCGCACCCAACTTCCGCGACGCGGGCGGCTACCGCACCACCGACGGCCGCTGGGTGCGGACGGGCGTGGTCTACCGCTCCGGCGACCTCTCCAGGCTCACCGACCAGGACCTCGCCAAGCTCCGCCGCCTCGGCATCCGCACCGTCTTCGACCTGCGGACCCCGGCCGAGCAGAAGGCCGCCCCGGACCGGCTCCCCGCCGGTGCCACCGCCGTCTCCGCCAACGTGCTCGGCGCCGCCGACACCGGCGCGTTCAACGTCACCACCCCGCAGGCCGCCGTCCAGGCGATGGTGGACGCGGAGCGCACCATGGTCTCCGCCGACAGTGCCCGGACCGCCTACCGATCGGTGCTCGACTCCCTGGTGGAGCGTGACGACGAGGGCATCCTGTTCCACTGCACCGCCGACAAGGACCGCACCGGCTGGGCCTCCGCCGCCCTGCTCACCGCGCTCGGCGTGCCGCGCGAGACGGTCGAGGCCGACTACCTCGCCAGCAACACCTACCGGGCCGCGGAGATCGCCGCCACGCTGGCCCAGCTGCCGCCCGCCTACCAGGCGGTCTACAAGCCGCTGCTGGACGTCCGGCCCGAGTACCTGAACGCCGGCTTCGACGAGGTGCGGCAGCGGTTCGGCTCCTTCGACGGCTACCTGAAGTCCGGCCTCGGCCTGGACCAGCGGGACCTGCGCGACCTGCGCAGCCAGCTTCTCGTCGGCTGAGGCCGGCCCCCGAGCCTCCGGCCCCCGTCCGACTGTCCGACTGTCCGACTGTCCGAGAATGCCCGCCGCCCGACGCGAGGCGGACGGCGGGCCGGACGGGCCCGGACGGTTCGGCCGTCAGTCCACCAGCGGCAGCAGCTCGGGAAGGTGCCCGTCCGAGGCGAGCGCGGCGGCCCGCCGCTCGGCCGGCACCTCGCCGTAGGTCGTGGTGCGCTGCCGGTGCGGGCGGCCGACCGCCTCGGCGATCGCCTGGAGGTCCCGGACCGACTTGTAGCTGCCGTACGCCGAGCCGGCCATCCGCGAGATGGTCTCCTCCATCAGCGTGCCGCCAAGGTCGTTGGCGCCCGAGCGGAGCATCTCGGCCGCACCCTCCGCGCCCAGCTTCACCCAGCTGGTCTGGATGTTGGGGATGTGCGGGTGGAGCAGCAGCCGGGCCATCGCGACCACCGCCCGGTTGTCCCGGGCGGTGGGGCCCGGCCGCGCGATGCCGGCCAGGTAGACCGGGGCGTTGGTGTGGATGAACGGCAGCGTCACGAACTCGGTGAAGCCGCCGGTCCGCTGCTGGATCCCGGCGAGCAGCCGCAGGTGGCCGAGCCAGTGCGCCGGGGTGTCCACGTGCCCGTACATCATCGTGGACGAGGAGCGGATCCCCAGCTCGTGCGCGGTGCTGACGACCTCCACCCAGGTCGCGGCCGGCAGCTTGCCCTTGGTGAGCACCCAGCGGACCTCGTCGTCCAGGATCTCGGCGGCCGTGCCCGGGATGGTGTCCAGACCGGACTCCTGGGCCCGCTGCAGCCAGTCGCGGATCGAGAGGCCGGTCCGGGTGGCGCCGTTGACCACCTCCATCGGCGAGAACGCGTGCACGTGGATGCCGGGGACCCGTTCCTTCACCGCGCGCGCGATGTCGAAGTAGGCGGTGCCGGGCAGGTCCGGGTGGATGCCGCCCTGCATGCAGACCTCGGTGGCGCCCACCTCCCAGGCCTGGGCGGCCCGGTCGGCCACCTGGTCCAGCGAGAGGCTGTACGCGTCCGCGTCGGTGCGGCGCTGGGCGAAGGCGCAGAACCGGCAGCCGGTGTAGCAGACGTTGGTGAAGTTGATGTTCCGGGTGACGCAGTAGGTGACCTCGTCCCCGACCGTGTCGCGGCGCACCGCGTCGGCGATCCGGCAGAGCGCGTCCAGCGCCGGGCCGTCCGCGTGGAACAGGGCCAGCGCCTGCGCGTCCGTCAGCCCGGTCGGGTCGTCCGCGGCCACCGCGAGGGCCGCCCGGACGTCGGCGTCGAGGCGCTCCGGCGCCCCGGCCGGCCCGGGGACGGAGGCCGCCTGCTCGCGCAGTACCTCCCAGTCGCCGTAGACGTCCTCGAAGTCGGCCCGGCGGTCGCCGGTCCGGCCCTCCCTGTCGACGGCGGTGTGCAGGTCGGTGCGCCCGTACGACTCCGGCAGGTCCTCCGGCTCCTGCCAGGGAAGCCCGGTGACCACCGCGTCCGGGCGGGCCAGGCCGGTGTCCGGGTCGGCCAGCGCCCGGACGTGCGGCAGCACCCGGGGGTCGAGCCAGGGCTCGCCGTGCCGCACGTACTCGGGGTAGACGGCGAGGCGCTCGCGCAGCTCGAAGCCGGCCGCCGCCGCGTGCTCGGCGAGCTTCTCGATCTGGGGCCAGGGACGCTCGGGGTTGACGTGGTCGGGGGTCAGCGGCGAGACGCCGCCCCAGTCGTCGATGCCGGCGCCGATCAGCCGCTCGTACTCGCCGTCCACCAGGTTCGGCGGGGCCTGGAGGCAGGCGGACGGGCCCATGATGTGCCGGGCCACCGCGACGGTGGCGACCAGCTCGTCCAGCTCCGCGTCCGGCATCCCGCGCATCGCGGTGTCCGGCTTGGCGCGGAAGTTCTGCAGGATCAGCTCCTGGATGCCGTGGTAGGCCCGCGAGACGCGGCGCAGCGCGAACAGCGACTCGGCGCGCTCCTCGTACGTCTCGCCGATGCCGATCAGCAGGCCGCTGGTGAACGGCACCGAGCTGCGGCCCGCGTCCTCCAGCACCCGCAGCCGGACGGCCGGCTCCTTGTCGGGCGAACCGTGGTGCGGGCCGCCGGGCTCGCTCCAGAGCCGGGTGGCGGTGGTCTCCAGCATCATGCCCATCGAGGCCGAGACCGGCTTGAGCCGCTGGAAGTCGGTCCAGCTCAGCACCCCGGGGTTGAGGTGCGGGAGCAGGCCGGTCTCCTCCAGGATGCGGATCGACATCGCGCGGACGTAGGCGATGGTGTCGTCGTAGCCGTGCGCGTCGAGCCACTCGCGGGCCTCCGGCCAGCGGTCCTCGGGCTTGTCGCCGAGGGTGATCAGCGCTTCCTTGCACCCGAGCTCGGCGCCCCGGCGGGCGACCTCCAGCACCTCGTCCGGGGACATGAACATCCCGTGGCCGGCCCGGCGGAGCTTGCCGGGGACGGTCACGAAGGTGCAGTAGTGGCACTTGTCCCGGCAGAGCCGGGTGAGCGGGATGAACACGCTCTTGGAGTAGGTGATGACGCCGGGGCGGCCGGTCGCTTCGAGGCCCGCGTCGCGCACCCGGGCGGCGCTCGCACAGAGGTCGCGCAGGTCCTCGCCCCTGGCCCGGAGGAGTACCGCCGCCTCGGTCGCGTCGAGCGCGACACCGTCCCGGGCCCGCCGCAGGGCTCGCCGCATCGCGTTGGCGGTCGGGATGTTGGTTGCGTCCATGCTCGCGACCCTACGCCAGTTCCCGCACGTTCCTCGTACGTTCGGAGGAGCCGACCCTGAGGTGCTGTCAGGGTCGGCTGCGCCGCGAGACCGACCCGGATCTGGCCCTGCAGGGCGATGACGGAAACGGTCCGGGGACGTCTAATGGAGACACAGGGACAGTCGGTCACTGACGGAGGGGTTGGACGCGATGACGGACGACAGGACGACCGCGGTGGGTGGTTCGGCGGACGGGTTCCGGGACGACTTCCAGGACGGGCTCCGGGAGGGCGTGCCGTACCGGTCGGGCCGCCGGACGATGATCAGGGTGGCGGTTCCGCTGGCGGTGGCCGCCACGATCGCCGCCGGTGTGGGGCTGGGGCCGGCGCTGGCGGACTCCTCGCCCCCGGACCTTCCGACGCTGACGGCGGAACAGGTGGTGGCGAAGGCCCTCGGCTCGCAGGCCGAGACGCTCTCCGGCACCGTGTCGGTCTCGGCCGACCTGGGCGTGCCGAGCCAGCTGCTCGGCGCCGCGGCCGGCGGGATCGGCTCGGGCGGCCCCGGTGGCGGCAAGTCGTCGGGGGCCTCGCCGGAGTCCAAGCTGACCGGTCTGCTGGGCGGTGAGCACACGCTGCGGGTCGCGGTCGACGGTCCGGACAAGCAGCGGATCGGCCTCCTGGAGCACCTCTCCGGGTACGAGCTGGTCCGCAACGGCGACCAGGCCTGGGCCTGGGACAGCGCCACCAACGAGGCGGTCCACCTGAGCGGGGTCCGGTCCGACGGCCCGGCCGGGCGGCCGGGAGCCGGCCACGAGGCCAGGACGCCGCTGACCGGGGCACCGACCACCCCGCAGGAGGCGGCCCGGCTGTTCCTCACCGCGAGCGCGGGCACCACTGCCGTGGCCGTGGACGGCACCGCGAGCGTGGCCGGGCAGAAGGCGTACCAGCTGAGCGTGAAGCCCACCCAGCCCGGCTCGACCATCGGCGAGGTGCGGATCGCGGTGGCCGCCGACAACGGCGTCCCGCTGGCCGTGGTGGTCAGGGGCTCCGACGGCAGCACCGTGCTGGACGTCCACTTCACCGACGTGTCGTTCGCCAGGCCCGCCGCCAAGACCTTCGAGTTCACCGTGCCCAAGGGCGCCAAGGTGACGGAGAAGAAGGCGTCGGAGGACCGGACGGGCGCGGACGCGAAGGCCGAGGTCCCGCCCGGGGCGAAGGCCGCCGCGGAGGGCCTGAACGTGGTCGGCGAGGGCTGGACCGCGGTGCTCTCCGCCGCGCTGCCCAGCGGCGACGTGTTCGTCCCGGCCGAGGGCAGGGGCCCGCGCGGCAAGGGCGGGCGCGGGCCGGGCGCCGGCGAGGGCAACGCGCAGAACCCGCTGGCGCTGGTCAAGTCGCTCGGCAAGCCCGTCGCCGGGGGCTCGCTGATCAGCACCAAGGTGCTGAACGTGCTGGTCACCGACGACGGCCGGGTCTTCGCGGGCGCGGTGACCCTGCCGGTGCTGCAGAGTGCGGCCGGGGTGAAGTAAGTGACCCAGGCTCCGGTAACGGGGGACGTTACGGAGCCGGCCGGGGGCCGGGGCGCGACGACGCGCCCGGCCCCCGTTGCCGCTTCGCCCTCCCCGACATCGACGACATCGACGCACTCCTCCTCTCCCGCGTCCTCCGCCTCCTCCGACGACGTGATCAGAGCCAGGGGGCTGACCAAGCGGTTCCGTGGCGGCCAGCTCGCCGTGGACGGGCTGGACCTGACCGTCCCCCGGGGGTCGGTCTTCGGCTTCCTCGGACCCAACGGCTCCGGCAAGACCACCACCATCCGGATGCTGATGGGCCTGATCTCCCCCAGCTCCGGCGTGGCGACCGTGCTCGGCGAGTCGATGCCGCAGTCGGTCTCCACCGTGCTCCCCCGGGTCGGCGCGCTGATCGAGGGACCGGCGCTCTACGGCTTCCTCTCCGGCCGGGACAACCTGGCCCGGTTCGACGCGGCCGATCCGACCGCCGACCCGCGGACCCGGGCGCAGCGGGTGACCGAGGCGCTGGACCGGGTCGGCCTGACCGCCGCCGCCGGCAAGAAGGCCCGGGCCTACTCCCTGGGCATGAAGCAGCGGCTCGGCCTGGCGGCCGCCCTGCTCCAGCCGCGCGAGCTGCTCGTCCTGGACGAACCGACCAACGGCCTGGACCCGCAGGGCATGCGGGAGATCCGCGCACTGATCCGGGAGGTCGCGGCGGAGGGGACGACCGTCTTCCTCTCCTCCCACCTGCTGGACGAGATCGAGCAGGTCTGCACGCACGCGGCGGTGATGTCGCGCGGCCGGCTGGTGGTGCAGGGCACCGTCGCCGAACTCGCCGCCCGGGCCCGGGGCCGGCTGGTGGTCCGGACCCCGGACACCCACCGGGCGGCCGAGGTGCTGCTCGCGCACGAGGTCGCCGGCGTGCAGGTCGGCGAGGAACGGGTCGACGGCGAGCTGGGCACCCTGGCCGAGGACGCGCTGCCCGGTCTCTGCGCGGCGCTCGTCGCGGCCGAGGTGCGGGTGCACGGCTTCGGGGTGGAGCGGGGCACGTTGGAGGACGCCTTCGTGGCGCTGACCGGGGAGGGCTTCGATGTCGCGGGCTGAGGTGCCGGAGAAGGCAGCGGCTGTGCCGTCCGGGGCACCGGCTCCGGGGACTGCGGTGTCCGGTGTCGTGGCGGCTGCGGTGCGACCGGCGCCCGGGCGGCGGCCGCAGACGGCGGCCGGGTTCCTGGCGCTGTTCCGCAGCGAGCTGGTGCTGACCTTCCGCCGGGTGCGGACCATCGTGCTGCTGGGGATCCTGGCGGTGCTGCCGATCCTGATCGGCACGGTCGTCAGGATCGAGACGGACGGGCCGCGCGGCGGCGAGGGTCCGGCCTTCATCGCGCAGGTCACCCAGAACGGGCTGTTCCTGGTGTTCACGGCGCTCGCCGTGGCCCTGCCGGTCTTCCTGCCGATGACGGTCGGCGTGGTCGCCGGGGACTCGGTGGCCGGTGAGTCCGCCACCGGCACCCTGCGCTACCTGCTGGTCGCCCCGGCCGGGCGGACCCGGCTGCTGGCCGCCAAGTTCACCGCCGGACTGGTCTTCTGCCTGGCGGCCACCGTGACGGTGGCGCTCGCGGCCGTGGCCACCGGGGCGGCGCTGTTCCCGGTCGGCGACGTCACGCTGATCTCCGGGGAGACGATCGGCCTGGGCTCCGCACTGCTGCGGGCGGTCCTGGTGGCGGCCGTGGTGGCCGCCTCGCTGGCCGGGCTGGTCGCGATCGGGCTGTTCGTCTCGACGCTCACCGGCAGCGGCATCGCGGCGATGGCGGCGACCGTCGGACTGGTGATCACCGTGCAGATCCTGGACAGCTTCCCGCAGCTGCACGCGATCCAGCCGTTCCTCTTCACCCACCACTGGCTCACCTTCGGCGACCTGCTGCGGGAGCCGATGTACTGGGACGGCGTGCTGAAGAACCTCGGGCTGCAGGCCGGCTACGTGGCGGTGTTCGGTTCGGCCGCGTGGTCCCGGTTCACCGCGCGGGACATCACGGCCTGAAGGGGCCGGACCGGCGCCGGGACCGGTCCGCTCGGCGGACGGTGGCGGTGGCGGGCCCGGCGGCGGGGGTCGCGGGGCCCGGTCACGAGGGACCGGGCCGCTCGCGGGACGGCCTCGGGACGGGGCCGAGGGCGCGGCCGCCCCGTTCGGCGGGTGACCGGGCTCAGCCGGTGGTGGCCCGGGCGGGCCCGGTGGTCGGCGTCGTGCCGGAGGGCACCGCGTCGGCCGGGGCCACGGCTGCGGAGGCGGCCGCGGCGGCCGCCGTCCGGGCCTGGGCGGCGGCCCGGTCCGTCCGGTCCGCCCGGACGCGCCGCAGGGCGTCCCAGGTGAGCACCGCGAGCGCGGCCCACACCAGGGCGAACCCGGCCCAGCGGGCGGGCGGCATGGACTCGTGGAAGACCGTGACACCGATCAGGAACTGGAACATCGGCGCCAGGTACTGCAGCAGCCCGAGCACGGTCAGGGGCACCCGGACCGCTGCCGCACCGAAGCAGAGCAACGGGATCGCGGTGATCACCCCGCTGAGCACCAGCAGCCCCGAGTGACCCCAGCCGAACGAGCCGGCGACCGTGTGCCCGAAGGTGCCACGGCCGCTGACCTGCAGGTACACCAGGTAGCCGAGCGCGAAGGGGAACATGAAGGCGCTCTCCGCCGCCAGGCTCTCCAAGCCGCTCAGCCCGACCGTCTTCTTCAGCAGGCCGTAGGTGGCGAAGGAGAGCGCCAGGGTCAGCGCGATCCACGGCAGGCGCCCGTACCCGACGGTCAGCACCGCCACCGCGAGCGCGCCGATGCCCACCGCGACCCACTGCGCCCTGCGCAGCCGCTCCTTGAGCACCAGCACGCCGAAGGCGATGGTGACCAGCGGGTTGATGAAGTAGCCGAGGCTGGTCTCCACCACGTGACCGGCGTTGACGGCCCAGATGTAGACGCCCCAGTTGACCGAGATCACCACGGCGGCTCCGCCCAGCATGGCGAGCCGGCGGGGCTGGCCCAGCAGCGGGCGTATCCAGCCCCAGTGGCGCTGGACCAGGAGCAGGAGCACCACCGCGACCAGTGACCAGACCATCCGGTTGGCGAGGATGTCGTCGGCGGCACCGGGCTCCAGCAGCGGCCAGAACAGCGGGAAGAGCCCCCAGATCCCGTACGCCGCGACGCCGAACCAGAGCCCTCGGCCGGCTTCCTGCTGGGTTGTCTCTGGCATGGACCGCCTGCTCTCCGCGCGCGCGCCTGTGTCGAGGCGACGGTAGCGGGCACGGGGGCAGGCTGTCATCTCCGTATTCGGATTTTGGTCATGACAGTCGTCGCGGCGGGGGCACGGCGGCGCAGCATCGCAGCCGCCCGCTCACCTGGTCACCCGGTGCGACGGGCGGGCGCCCGGGGCGGGCGCCCGCGCGAAGGGCTCAGGCCCCGAGCGCCACCTTCACGCTCTCCGCCAGCGGGGCGGTCGGACGGCCGATCAGCCGGGCCAGGTCGCCCGGGGTGCCGGCCAGCTCGCCACGCGCGATGCCGGCGTCCACGTCGACCAGGATCCCGGCGAAGCCCTCCGGCAGCCCGGCGCCGACCAGCACGGCGAGGTGCTCGGCGGGGGTCACGTCACGGTGCTCGACCGGCTTGCCCGAGACCTGCGCCAGCTCGGCCGCCAGCTCCGGGAGGCTCCACGCGACGTCGCCGCTGAGCTCGTACACCGCGTTCTCGTGGCCCTCGCCGGTGAGGACGGCCACCGCGGCGTCGGCGTAGTCCCGGCGCGGGGCGGAGGCGATCCGGCCCTCGCCCGCGCTGCCGACCACCACGCCGCGCTCGGCCGTGCCGGCCGCGTCGCCCAGGTAGTTCTCGGTGTACCAGCCGTTGCGGAGGAGGGCGAACGGGAGTCCGGACTCGCGGATGACCGCCTCGGTGGCCTTGTGCTCGTCGGCCAGCTTGAAGGTGGCCACGCCCGGCGCGCTGGTGTAGGCGAACAGCGCGACACCGGCGGCGCGCGCCGCCTCGACGACGGCGGTGTGCTGCGGGATCCGGTGGCCGACCTCGCTGCCCGAGATCAGCAGCACCCGGTCGCCGGCCGCGAAGGCGCTCTCCAGGCTCTCCGGCCGGTTGTAGTCGACCACCCGGACGGCCACGCCGCGCTCCGCGAGGTCCGCGGCCTTCTCCGCGGAACGGACGGCCACCGCCACCTCGCTCGCGGGGACCTTGGCCAGCAGGCCCTCGACGACGAGGCGGCCGAGCTGTCCGGTGGCACCGGTGACGACGTACATGATGCTGCTCCCTGTGGTGGTTGCCCGTTGAACTTCTGCCTTCGACACTCACTCTAGGGGCGGCACTAACCTTTCGTAAGTACGCACTTCAAAGTAGGGTACTGACATGCAGGTAATGAACTCCACCGACGCCCGCACCGCGGCCGAGCCCCTGGCCGGACCACTCGCCACGCCGCACCGCGCCCTGCCCCCGGCCGACGTCTTCGACCGCATGTGCCCGTCCCGGGGCGTGCTGGAGCACGTCACCAGCCGGTGGGGCGTGCTGGTCCTGGGTGCGCTCGACGAACGCGGCTACCGCTTCAGCGAACTGCGCCGCCGGATCTCCGGGGTGAGCGAGAAGATGCTCGCGCAGACCCTGCAGACCCTGGAGCGCGACGGCTTCGTCCTGCGCGAGGCGCACCCGGTCATCCCGCCCCGGGTCGACTACAGCCTGACCCCGCTCGGCCGGGAGGCCGCCCGACTGGTCGCCGGCCTGGCGCACTGGTCGGAGGCGCGGGTGGGCGCCGTCCTGGCCGCCCGCGACGAGTACGACGCACGCGGGCGCTGAGCCTGCGGGCTCAGCCCTCGCGACGCTCCTCGATCAGCGCCGCCAGCCCGTCCAGCACCCGGGCCAGCCCGAAGGCGTACGCGTGGTCCGGGTTGTACGCGCCGCCGTACGCCTCGCCGGCGGCGCTCCCCACCCGGGCCGCCACCGGATACCGCTCGGCGTCGAAGACCCGGGCCAGCAGCGCGGCGTTGGCGGTCCACCACTGGGCGTCGGACATCGCGCTCTCCTGCCGCGCGGCCCGCCCGTCGGCGGCCATCCGGGCGCAGGTCTCGACGAAGCCCAGCAGGTGCGTCAGCGCGGCGTCCAGCTCGACGTCCGGCAGCCCGGTTCCGGCCAGGGCCCCCAGCTCGTACTCGTACTTGGCCATCAGCCCCGGCCCGAGCGGCGGGCGGCTGGTGGCGACCGCCACCGTCCACGGGTGGGCCCGGTGCAGCGCGCGGTTGTCCTCGGCGACGGCGGTGACCCGCGACCGCCAGCCCGCGTCGGCGGGGACGCTCCGGGGCATGGCCGCGTAGACGGTGTCCAGCATCAGGTCGAGCAGCTCGGCCTTGCCCGGTACGTAGGTGTACAGCGCCATCGGCGAGACCCCGAGGTCCTGGGAGACCCGCCGCATCGTGACGGCGTCCACGCCCTCGGCGTCGGCGATCGCGATCGCCGCGGCCGCGATCTCCACCGGGGACTTCGCCTGACGCGGCCCGCGGCGGCCGGGCCGCTCCTCCGCCGTCACGCCCCAGAGCAGCGCGAGGGTCCGCGCCGGGTCACCTGCGCTGCTGCGGTCACTGGCCATGCGCCGATCCTTTCACGCCCGCCGCCCCGGCCGCCGGGCTACCGTCGCCCCCATGACCGACCGCGCCCCCGAACCCCTCCCGCTCACCGACACCCCCGGCCTCGTCCGCCCCCGGGTCACCTGCCGCCGCTGCCACCGCCCCCTGCACGACCCCGAGTCCCGCATCCTCCGCCTCGGCCCCGAATGCCGGGACCCGGCGGATCGCGTCGCCCGCCACGACGTCGACCAGGACCCGCTGCCGGGGCTCGACGGGGCCTCGGACCGCCGGCCGTAACCCGGCGGCCCGCCCCGACGGCCCGCCCCGGCCCCAGCCGGCCGACCCAGCCCGCCCCGGCCGACCCGGCCGGGCGCGCCCGCTCCGGGACCGGCCTCCCGATCGACCCGGGGCGGCCCGGGGCGGCCCTTGCGCAATTCTCCGTACTATGTATAGTGTACTGCGTACGGGATAATCGCCGACGAGAGGGACCAGCATGCAGATCACCTCCTCCGCCGTTTCGCTCACCGTCGAGGACGTGGACGCCTCGGCGTCGTTCCTCCGGAAGCACTTCGGGTTCACCGAGCAGATGGCGTCGGACGGGTTCGTCTCCCTCGGGCGGGAGGACGCCGGGCTGAACGTGGTCTTCCTGCGGCGCGGGATCGAGGTGCTGCCGGAGGGCTTCCGCGACCAGGTCGCCGCCGGACTGATCCTGGCCTTCGTGGTCACCGACGTGGCCGCCGAGGAGGCCCGGCTGCGGGCCGAGGGCGCGGAGATCACCATGGCCCTGCGCGAGGAGCCGTGGGGCGAGAAGCTGTTCCAGGTCACCGACCCGAACGGGGTGGTGATCCAGCTCGTGGAGTGGGCGGAACAGTCGTGACGGGCCGGCTTCCGGCCGCATGACGGAGCGACGCCCCCGGCCGGACGGCCGGGGGC
>NZ_JBHXKE010000230.1:0-14870 GCF_042722765.1 Kitasatospora sp. NPDC058406 | reverse complement strand
CCCGAGGGAGGGCGGACCGGGGCCCGTCGGCGTACGGCCGGTTACTTCTTCCTGGAGATCCAGTCCAGCGCCTGCTTGGCGACCGTCTCCAGGTACGGCCCGCTCAGCGAGGTGTGGTCCTGGGTGCCGATCGAGGTGTTGGAGACCAGGGCGGTCCGGCCGTCCGGCATCGGCGCGAACCAGCCGCCGCCGCTGGAGCCCTGGGTCATGTTGCAGCCGATGGTGAGCATCGACGGGCGCTTCGGGTCGAAGGAGAGCCGGGTCGGCTTCCCGCCCTCGCACTTGTAGAGCTCCTGGCCGTCGAACGGCTTGAAGAGCGGGTAGCCGACGGCCGAGACGGCGACCTTGTCGCGCGGGGCGTCGAACCAGACCGGGACGGCCGAGCCGACCGTCTCCTCCAGCGACTTGCCGGTGTCGTTCTGGTTGCTCACCCGCATGATCGCGAAGTCGTACTGGCTGGCCGCGTCGCCGGTGCCGCCGCCCTCGACCAGCCACTGCGGCGAGGTCACCACGTCCTTCGCCCACCAGGTGCCGAGCGGTGCGAGCTCGGCCAGCGGGGCCTTCTTGCCGCCGCTGGAGGCGCCGGAGTTGTTGTAGGCCGGCACGAAGACCAGGTCCTTGAAGTACTTGCCGCCCTTGCCCGGGTGGACGCAGTGGCCGGCCGTCCAGACCAGGTTGCTCTTGCCCGGGTGCGCCGGGTCGGCGATCACGGTGGCCGAGCAGTTGCCGCGACCGCCGTCGGCGGAGAAGAAGATCTTCCCGGAGGGCTGCTTGGTGTACGGGCGCGGCACCGGCACGGCCTTGACCACCGGCGGCTCGGGGTCGGTGACCCCGGCGTCGCCGGCCGGCTTGGCGGTGGGCGGCGCCGGGTCGGCCGGCTTGGAGTCGCCCATCTTGTCCGGGTTCCAGAAGTCCTTCACGATCGGGTTGTTGAAGACGTTCTTGGACGCCCACTTGTCCCAGTCGTCGAAGGTCCACTTCGTCAGGTCGTCCCAGCTCTTCGGCAGGCCCTCCAGCAGGCCGCTCGGGAGACCCGTCGGGAGCGTGATGCCGCCGATCGCGCCGCTGCCGCCCCCCGTGGCGGTGGCACTGCCCGTGGCGGGCGGCGGCGCGGCGGTACCCCCGCCGCCGGAGGGCCCGTCCGGGCCGCAGGCGGTGACGGCGAGCAGGGTCCCCGCGGCGAGGGCCGCGGCCACGGCTGACCGGTGGATCACTGGCATGGTGTGCTTCCCCCTGGTAGTTCGGCGTACGGGCGGCGCACCGCCGCCTCGGAGTCTTTCACTGGGCATCAGGACGGCACCGGCCGACCCCCGGGTTCCGGGCGCGGCCGGCGGTCACCGATCTGTGACGTGGACCGGGCGGCCTCGGCGGGGTGGTCCCGCCCGGCTCGTCGGTACGAAGGGCCCTCCCTCCCCCTGAGCGGTGAACAACGGCCGTTCTTCACCCGGACGAGTGAGCCGTTCTTGTGATCACCCGTCAGGGATAGGTAACCCTTACCTGACGCGACGGTGCGAGCGCCCGCCAGTTCCTCTCCACCCCACGCGCGTCGGCATCCCACGCGCCCCAAGGAGCAGCATTGAGCACCGCCCTCACCGGAGCACCGCCCGACGTCCCGTCCGCCACGGCCCCGCCCCTCCCGGTCGCCGTTCCGGCGCCCGCCGCCGCGCCGGTGCCCGCCCCGGCCGCCGCCGCGCCGGCGGTCTCCGTCCCGGTGCCCGCCCCGGCGGTCGAGGGCCGGGCGGACCGGCTGCTCCACCCGGATCCGGCCGTCGCCGCCGAACAGGCGGCCCTGGAGGCCCTGCTGCGTTGCTGGGCCCGCGAGACCGGCGCCACCCCCGGCCCGGACGGGCACCTGCGGATCGCCGTCCTCGGCGGCGCCGCCCGGCTCTCCGCCCCCGTCCGCCACTGGTCGCCGGCCGGCTGGCACCGCTTCGGTCCGGCCACCCTCGCCGCGGGCCCCGGCACCGCCGACGCCCCCGTGGACGCCGTCACCGCCGCCGCCCTGCTCGCCGCGGCGGCAGCCGACCGGCCCGACCCCGGACAGATCGCCGACCTCGCCGCCCGGGTCGCCGACTCGGTGGTCCGCACCGCCGACATCCTCACCCACCACCGGACCACCCCCGCCCCGCCCGCCGGCGGGCCGGAGGGCTCCCGGTTCCTCGCCGCCGAACAGTCCCTCCTGCTCGGCCACCCGATGCACCCCACCCCGAAGAGCCGGGACGGCCTCGGCCCCGCCCAGAGCGCCGCCTACTCGCCGGAACTGCACGGCTCCTTCCAGGTGCACTGGTACGCCGTCGACCGGGAGCTCCTCGCGGCCGGCTCGGCCCTCCCCGAGAGCGTCGACCGGATCACCGCCCGGCTCCTCGGCGACGCCGCCCTGTTGCCGCCCGGCACCGCGGCCCTGCCGCTGCACCCCTGGCAGGCCCGCGAACTGGCACACCGCCCGGCCGTCGCCGCCCTGCTCGCCGAAGGCCGGCTGCACGACCTCGGCCCGGTCGGCGCGGCCTGGTACCCCACCTCCTCGGTCCGCACCGTCTACCGGCCCGGCACCCCCTGGATGCTGAAGCTCTCGCTCGGCCTGCGGATCACCAACTCCCGCCGGGAGAACCTCCGCAAGGAGCTCCACCGCGGCCTGGAGATGCACCGGCTGCTGGAGAGCGGCCTCGGCGCCGAATGGCGGGCCGCCCACCCCGGCTTCGACGTGGTCCGCGACCCCGCGTGGATCGGCGTCGACCACCCGGGCCTGGGCGATCCGGGCGGCCTGGACACCGTGCTCCGCGCCCAGCCCTTCGCGCCCGCCGACCGCGCCTACTGCGTGGCCGGGCTGGTCGCCGAACGGCCGGACGGCACCGCCGCCACGGGGATCGAGGGGATCGCGGGCGCCGCGGCGTCCGCGGCCACCGGGGGCGCCGCCGGGACCGTGCCGTCCCGCCTCGGCGACACCCTGCGCGCCCTCGCCGCCCGCACCGGCCGCCCGCTGCGCACCGTCGCCGCCGAATGGTTCCTGCGCTACCTGGACGCCGTCGTGCTGCCCGTCCTCTGGCTGGACGGACAGGCCGGCATCGCGCTGGAGGCGCACCAGCAGAACAGCCTCGTCCTGCTCGACGCCGACGGCTGGCCGCGCGGCGGCCGCTACCGCGACAACCAGGGCTACTACTACCGGCAGAGCGCCGCCGACCGGCTCACCGCCCGGCTGCCCGGCCTCGGCGCGCAGAGCGACACCTTCCTCGACGACCAGGTGATCGACCACCACTTCGCCTACTACCTGGGCATCAACCACGTCCTCGGCCTGATCGGCGCCCTCGGCTCCCAGCAACTCGCCGACGAGGCCCTGCTGCTGGCCGCGCTGCGCCGGTTCCTCGCCGGACCGGCCGCCGGCGCCACCGGCTCCACGCTGCCCGCGCTGCTGCTGGACGCCCCCACCCTGCCCTGCAAGGCCAACCTGCTCACCCGGCTCAACGGCATGGACGAACTGGTCGGCCCGGTCGCCACCCAGTCCGTCTACGTCGACATCCCCAACCCGGTGGCCGGCGCGTGACGACGCCCGACGACCCGTCCGGCTGGGGTGCCATGCCCACCCCCGCCGGCGAGTTCCGGCTCCGCCCGGTCCGGCTCCCCGCCGACCTAGCGCTGCTCGTCCGCTGGATGAACGACCCCGAGGTCGACGCCTTCTGGGAGCTCGCCGGCCCGCAGGCGGGCACCGAACGGCACGTCCGGGCCCAGCTCGACGGCGACGGGCGCAGCGTGCCCTGCCTCGGCCTGCTCGACGACGCCCCGATGAGTTACTGGGAGGTCTACCGGGCCGACCTCGACCCGCTCGCCGCGCACTACCCCGCCCGGCCGCACGACACCGGCCTCCACCTGCTGCTCGGCCCGGCGGCCAGCCGCGGCCGGGGCCTCGGCGCCACCCTGCTGGCCGCACTGGCCGCCCGTGTCCTGCGGGAACGTCCGCGGTGCGATCGGGTGGTAGCCGAACCCGACGTCCGCAACCGGCGCTCGGTCCGGACCTTCGAACGGGCCGGGTTCCGGCTCGCCGCCGAACTCGACCTGCCCGGCAAACGCGCCGCGCTGATGGTCCGCGACCGGCTCCCGGATCCCACCCTCCGCCTCCCGGACCCCGTCACGTCCCACGGCCCGGACCTCGTCACGTCCCACGGCCCGCACCCCGTCACCTCCGGCGGCCCGGACGCCGCGGCGTCCCGCCCCGCGCCCGGACCCGCACCCCGTCAACCCACGCATCCCGCCTAGGACACCTCCCGACTCATGGACACCCCAGCAGCCCCGCCCGAGCCGTACGACCTGCTCGGCGTCGGCATCGGCCCGTTCAACCTCTCGCTCGCCGCGCTCGCCGAACCCGTGCCCGGCCTGCGCACCCTCTTCTGCGACCAGCGACCGGAGTTCCGCTGGCACCCCGGCATGCTGGTTGACGGTGCGCGGATGCAGGTGCCGTTCCTCGCCGACCTGGTCTCGCTGGCCGACCCGACCAACCCCTGGTCCTTCCTGAACTACCTGCGCGAACAGGACCGGCTCTTCCCGTTCTACTTCACCGAACGCTTCCAGCTCACCCGCCGCGAGTACGACCACTACTGCCGCTGGGCCGCCGGCCGGCTCGCCAACTGCCGCTTCGCCACCGAGGTCACCGCCCTGCACTGGACCGGCGACCGGTACCGCGCCGAACTGCGGGAGACCGCCACCGGCCGGTCGACCACGGTCGAGGCGTACCACCTCGTGCTCGGCGTCGGCACCCGGCCGGTCCGCCCCGAGGCCTTCGCCGCGCTCGACGGCCACCCCGGAGCCTTCCACTCCGCCGACTACCTCGACCGGCGCGACGGGCTGTCCGGGGCCCGGGACATCACCGTGGTCGGCAGCGGCCAGTCCGGTGCCGAGGTCTTCCTCGACCTGCTGCGCCGCCACGACGGCGACGGGGTCCGGCTGCGCTGGCTCACCCGCACCCGGGCGCTCGCGCCGATGGAGTACTCCAAGCTCGGCCTGGAACACTTCACCCCCGACTACACGCGCTACTTCCACGGCCTGCCCGCAGCCGTCCGGGGCGCCCTGGTCGAGGCGCAGTGGCAGCTGCACAAGGCCGCCTCCGCCGAGACCCTCGCCGAGATCCACGACCACCTGTACGAGCGGACCGTGGGCCGGCCGATCGACGCTGCCCCGGTCGACATCACCCCCGGCACCGCCGTCACCGACGCCCGGCCCGGTCCCTGCGGGGGACTCGAACTCCGCTGCCGGCACACCGACTCCGGCGCCGAGCACGTCCTGCGGACCGACGCGGTGGTGCTCGCCACCGGCTACCGCGCCGCCCGCCCCGCCGCCCTCGAACCCCTCTCCCACCTGATCGACTGGGACGAGGACGGCCGCTACCGGGTCGACCTCTCCCACCGGGTGGCCACCCTCCCCGAGGTGACCGGCGGCCTCTACGTGCAGAACGCCGAGCTGCACACCCACGGCGTCGGCACCCCCGACCTCGGGCTCGGCGCCCACCGGGCCGCGGTGATCCTCAACGCCGTGACCGGCCGGACCCTCCACCGGTTGCCCGCCCGCACCGCCTGGACCGGCTTCGCGCCTCCCGTCGGAGCCCGGCTCCCTCCCGCCGGTGACCCCCGCACCGGTGACCCCCGCACCGGCGCCGACCGTGCCCCCGCCGACCGCCTCTCCGCCGACCACGCCCCCGCCGACCACGTCCCCGCCGTCCCCCGACCCCAGGAGCCGACCCGTGCCGCAACCGCCGGCCGCTGAACCGCCGCTGTACCTGCCCCCGCAGCTCACCGCCGGGCACTGGCAGCGGGCCGGCCGCGCGCTGCTGGCCAAGATGCTCGGCGAGTTCGCCTACGAGGAGCTCATCACCCCCGTCGAGACCGGAACCCCGGTCCCGACGGGGGACCGCGCCGGGACGGGGGACCGCGCCGGGACCGGCGCCGGCCGCGACCACCTGCTCAAGCTGCCCGAGGCCGAGTACCGCTTCACCGCCCGGCGCGGCGCCTACGGGAGCTGGCTCGTCGACCCCGCCTCCGTCCGCTGCACCCGGCCCGACGGCCTCGACCCGCTGCGCTTCCTGCCCTACGCCCGGCACGTCCTCGGCCTGCGCGGCGACACCACCGGCCACCTGATCCGTGAACTCACCGCCACCCTGATCGCCGACGCCCACCTCCTCGCCACCGGCCTCACCGCCGCCGAACTCGCGGACCTCGGGCACACCGACCTGGAGGGCCGGCAGGGCGGCCACCCGTGGATCGTCCCGAACAAGGGCCGGATCGGCTTCTCCGCCACCGACGCCGCCCGCTGGGCCCCGGAGGCCCGCACCCCCCGGCCACTGCCCTGGATCGCCGTCCACCGCAGGCTCGCCGAGTACCGCGGCGTCCCCGGCCTGACCGACCCCGAGCAGCTCTACCGGCGCGAGCTGGACGACCCCGCCGCGCTGCGCGCCGCGCTGGGCCCCGACGCCGACGACTACCTGTTGCTGCCGGTCCACCCCTGGCAGTGGGACGAGACCGTCGTCCCGCTCTTCGCCCCCTGGATCGCCTCCGGCGAGATCGTCCCGCTCGCCAGCGACGGCGACCTGCGGCTGCCCCAGCAGTCGATCCGCTCCTTCTTCAACCGGAGCCGTCCCGACCGCTGCACCGTCAAGCTGCCGCTCGCCGTCCTCAACACCCTGGTCTGGCGCGGCCTGCCGACCGAGCGCACCCTGGCCGCGCCCGCCGTCACCGCCTGGATCCACGGACTGCGCGACGCGGACCCGTTCCTGCGCGAGGAGTGCCGGGTGGTGCTCCTCGGCGAGATCGCCTCCGTCACGGTCGACCACCCGCTCTACCGCGAGCTGCCGGAGGCGCCGTACCAGTACAAGGAACTGCTCGGCGCGATCTGGCGCGAACCGCTCGGCCCCGCCCTGGACCCGGGCGAGCACGGCCGCACCCTGGCGGCCCTGCTGCAGACCGGCACCGACGGCCGGGCGCTCGTCGCGGAACTGGTCGCCCGCTCCGGGCTCACCCCCGCCGAGTGGACCGGCCGGCTGTTCGCCGCGATGCTGCCGCCCCTGCTGCACTTCCTCTACCGCTACGGGCTGGTCTTCTCCCCGCACGGCGAGAACGCCATCGTCGTCTTCGACGAGCACGACGTGCCGGCCCGGCTGGCGGTCAAGGACTTCGTCGACGACGTCAACCTGAGCGACCAGGACCTGCCCGAACTCCGGGGCCTGCCCGCCGAGGTGGACTCCGTACTGCTGCGCGAGGACCCTCCGGGCCTCTGCCAGTTCCTGCACTCCGGGCTCTTCATCGGCGTCTACCGGTACCTGGCGCCGCTGCTGGAGGCGCAGGCCGGACTGCCCGAGGCGGAGTTCTGGGCGCTGCTGCGCGCCGAGGTCCTCCGGTACCAGGAGCGCTTCCCCGACCTGGCGGAGCGGTTCGCGCTCTTCGACCTGTTCCTGCCGCGGATCGACCGCCTCTGCCTCAACCGCAACCGGCTGTTGCTGGACGGCTACGGAGACCGCCCGCACCGCCCGCACGCGGCCCGGCACGGCACCGTCCCGAACGCGCTCGCGGAAGGGGGAACGGTGCAGCTGCCCGGCCGACGGGGCCGGATTGTCACCCCCGCCCCGTAGGCTGGGACGGTCATGACGAACGACTCCGAATCCCAGGTCCCCGCCGAGGACGCCGCCGACGGCGTCGACTCCGCGGACACCCCGGACGCCCCGGTCGAGGCCGTCCCCCGGTCCCGCATCCCCGAGCTGCTGCACGCCGCGGTGGCCTCCGTCGGCGGCGTCGAGCGCCCCGGCCAGCTCCGGATGGCCGAGGCCGTGGCCGACGCCGTCGACAACGGCGAACACCTGCTGGTCCAGGCCGGCACCGGCACCGGAAAGTCCCTCGCCTACCTGGTGCCGGCGCTCGCCCACGGGGACCGCGTGGTGGTCGCCACCGCCACGCTGGCGCTCCAGCGCCAGCTGGTCGAACGGGACTTGCCGCGCACCGTGGAGGCCCTGCACCCGGTGCTGCGCCGCCGCCCGCTGTTCGCGATGCTCAAGGGCCGCTCCAACTACCTCTGCCTCCACCGGGCCAACGAGGGCACCCCGGGCGACGAGGGCGAGGGCCTCTTCGACCCGGTGGAGGCCCTGGGCGGCCCCACCGGCAAGCTCGGCCAGGAGGTGCTCCGGCTGCGCGACTGGGCCGACGAGACGGAGACCGGCGACCGGGACGACATGAGCCCCGGCGTCTCCGACAAGGCCTGGGCCCAGCTCGCGGTCACCTCCAAGGAGTGCCTGGGCGCCACCCGCTGCGCGTACGGGCAGGAGTGCTTCGCCGAGAAGGCCCGCGAGCGGGCCAAACTCGCGGACGTGGTGGTCACCAACCACGCGATGCTGGCGATCGACGCCATTGAGGGTGCGCCGGTGCTGCCCGAGCACGAGCTGCTGATCGTCGACGAGGCCCACGAACTGGTCAACCGGGTCACCGGCGCGGCCACCGCCGAGCTCACCGTCGGCGCGGTGAACCGCGCGGTCAAGCGGGCCGCCCGGCTGGCCAACGAGAAGGCGGTGGACGCGCTCCAGGCCGCGGCCGAGAACTACCACGGCCTGATGGAGACCGCCCAGCCCGGTCGGGTCGAGGAACTGCCCGAGTACCTGGCGTACGCGGTCACCGCGATCCGGGACGCCTCCCGGCAGGTGATCACCTCGCTCGGCGAGACCAGGGACAAGGCGCTCACCGACGAGGACGCCGTCCGCAAGCAGGCGATGGCCGCCGCCGAGACGCTGCACGAGACCGCCGACCGGCTGCTCCGGGACTCCGAGTACGACGTGGTCTGGATCGAGCGCAGCGACCGCTTCGGCCTGGGCACCGCCTCGCTGCGGGTCGCCCCGCTGAGCGTCTCCGGACTGCTGCGCGAGGGCCTGTACAAGGAGCGGTCGGTGGTGCTCACCTCGGCCACGCTCAAGCTCGGCGGGGACTTCAACGGCGTCGCCGCGTCGGTCGGCCTGCCGTCCGACGCGCGGCTGCCGGACGCGCGCACGCCGGGCGACAACCCCGCTGCGGCCGGCTCCGGCTCCGGCGCTGCTTCAGGTTCCGGCTCCGAGGACGAGCCGGTGCCGCACTGGCGGGGCATCGACGTCGGCTCGCCGTTCAAGTACCCCAAGCAGGGCATCCTGTACGTCGCCCGGCACCTGGCCGACCCGGGGCGGGACCCGGAACGGCCCGACATGCTGGACGAGCTGACCGAGCTGATCGGCGCTGCGGGCGGGCGGACGCTGGGCCTCTTCTCCTCGATGCGCGGCGCCCAGACGGCCGCCGAGGCGCTGCGGGAGCGGCTCGACAACCGGATCCTGCTCCAGGGGGAGAACACCCTGGGCGAGCTGATCCGCGAGTTCGCCTCGGACGCGACCACCTGCCTGTTCGGCACGCTCTCGCTCTGGCAGGGCGTGGACGTGCCCGGCTCGGCCTGCCAGCTGGTGGTGATGGACCGGATCCCGTTCCCGCGCCCGGACGACCCGCTGATGAGCGCGCGCCAGAAGGACGTCGAACAGCGGGGCGGGAACGGCTTCATGGCCGTCGCGGCCACCCACGCGGCGCTGCTGATGGCGCAGGGCGCGGGCCGGCTGGTGCGCGCGGCGGAGGACCGGGGCGTGGTGGCGGTCCTCGACCCGCGGGTGGAGACCAAGCGGTACGGCAGCTTCTTCCGGTCCTCGATGCCGGAGTTCTGGTACACCACCGACCGCAACCAGGTGCGCCGCTCGCTGGCGGCGATCGATGCCGCTGCGGCCCCGATCAGGCCGGTGGCCGAGCGGGGCTGAGGAGGTCCGCGAAGGGCTGCTCCCGGGGCGCGCCCGTTCCGGGGCGGGGCCCGCGGCTCCCCCGGGGACGACGGAGGGGCTCCGCGCGATGTCGCGTGGAGCCCCTTCCCGTAGGCCGTTCCCGTAGGCCGTTCCCCCGTCGGTTCGTTGGTGCGTCGGCGCGCCGGTCCTTTCGGTCCCGTCGCTCCCGGCCGGTGGTCAGAGTCGGCGGAGGACCGCCACGACCTTGCCCAGGATGGTCGCGTTGTCGCCGTTGATCGGCTCGTACGCGGGGTTGTGCGGCATCAGCCAGATCCGGCCGTCCTCACGCTTGAGACGCTTGACGGTGGCCTCGCCGTCGATCATCGCGGCCACGATGTCGCCGTTCTCGGCGACCGGCTGGCGGCGGACCGTGACCCAGTCGCCGTCGCAGATGGCCGCCTCGATCATCGAGTCGCCGCGCACGGTCAGCGCGAACAGCTCGCCCTCGCCGACCAGCTGGCGCGGCAGCGGGAAGACGTCCTCGACCGTCTGCTCGGCCAGGATCGGCCCGCCGGCGGCGATCCGACCGACCAGCGGGACGTACGAGGTGGACGGTCGGCCGGCCGTCTCGGCGGTGTTCGGGCGGGCCACCTCCACGCCGCGGACCTCGTAGGCGCGCGGGCGGTGCGGGTCGCGCCGGAGGAATCCCTTGCGCTCCAGGGCCATCAGCTGGTGGGCGACCGAGGAGGTGCTGGACAGGCCGACGGCCTGACCGATCTCCCGCATCGACGGCGGGTAGCCCCGGCGCTGGACCGAGTCCCGGATGACCTCGATCACCCGGCGTTGGCGTTCGGTGAGTCCCGCCTCGTCGGTGCGGATCCCGGGAGGTCGGCCGGGCATCGAACGGGTCGGCGCCGGGTGGGCGTCGTCCAGCGCGGGGGAGTGTTCGACCGGCTGGTCCGGAACGCGGCCCACGCCGGAAAGGCCCGGGCCGGAGAGGCGGTGTTCTTCGCTACGGTCCATGCTGATGTCCACACTCTGCTGATTCGTGGTGCGCTGCCCCACCTTGAGCTGGGAGTGTTCCTGCACCGGGATGGTGTTGGTTTCGACGGTGTTCATGGCTGCCCCTCTCGACGGCTGTCCTCTCCCTTTTTCCAGCCCAACGCACCTCGTATCGAAAGGTTGCGCCAAACACACGTTCGAGTGAATTATTCGGGAGTTGGCTGACTCGATCAAGGCTTTGTTGTACATCGATTAAATGTTCGAGCCGAAGTCGGCTCAGGCAGTTTAGTCCGGGCCGACACGCCAGCGCCTCTGGATCCGCCTCAGACCTACATGTAGTGGCTACAGTCCTCTCCGTGACCCAGAACTTGTGGTTGAGACCTCAGGATCGGGTTGCCTCGGGTGCCCCGGGATCGCATAGACTCGACTCAGTCCGCACGTCCTGCCAAGGAGGGATCCTCAGGTGCACTGCCCCTTCTGCCGGCACTCCGACAGCCGTGTCGTCGACAGCCGGACCACCGAGGACGGCAGCTGTATCCGCCGCCGTAGGCAGTGCCCGGACTGCGGCCGCCGTTTCACCACGGTGGAGACCGCCGCCCTGATGGTCATCAAGCGCAGCGGTGTCACCGAGCCGTTCTCCCGGGAGAAGGTCATCTCCGGAGTCCGCAAGGCCTGCCAGGGCCGCCCGGTCACCGAGGACGCTCTCGCCCAGCTCGGCCAGCGGGTCGAGGAGTGCGTGCGCGCCACCGGCAACGCCGAACTCACCACCCATGACGTCGGGCTTGCCATACTCGGCCCGCTCAAGGAGCTCGACGTCGTCGCCTACCTGCGCTTCGCCAGCGTCTACCAGGCGTACGACGGGCTCGAAGACTTCGAGGCCGCCATCGCGGAACTCCGCGCCGAGCAGCCCGTCCCCGCCGCCGCGCCCTAGCGGCCCGGCCCCATCACCGGCCCTTTCCGGGGTCGGCAGCAACCCGACGGCCCCCTTGGGTCGACGTGTGCCCGAAAACGGCGCACAGAACATGACAAAACGTGCACGGCCAGTCGGGGGACCCGCCTGTCCGCGCATCGGAACAGCGAACCGGTCGTGCCCGGATTTTTCGGTGCACTCCGGGCGTTTGCCCAACCAGGAGGAGGAGCGAGAAGTGACAGACACCACGAGCGGTTCCGCACGAGGGTCGAAGTCCGACAGGACCGGGGCCAAGGGTGCCGGCAAGGCGCCCAAGGGCGGCCTTCGGATCGAGCGCATCCACACCACTCCTGGCGTGCACCCCTACGACGAGGTCCGCTGGGAGCGGCGCGACGTCGTCATGACCAACTGGCGCGACGGCTCGATCAACTTCGAGCAGCGCGACGTGGAGTTCCCCGACTCCTGGTCGGTCAACGCCGTGAACATCGTCACGTCCAAGTACTTCCGCGGCGCCGTCGGAACCCCGCAGCGCGAGTGGAGCCTCAAGCAGATCATCGACCGCGTGGTGCTCACCTACCGCGCCGCCGGTGAGAAGAACGGCTACTTCGCCGGCCCGGACGACGCCGAGGTCTTCGAGCACGAGCTGACGTACGCCCTCCTCCACCAGGTGTTCAGCTTCAACTCGCCGGTCTGGTTCAACGTCGGCACCAAGCAGCCCCAGCAGGTCTCCGCCTGCTTCATCCTGGCCGTCGACGACTCCATGGAGTCGATCCTCGACTGGTACAAGGAAGAGGGCATGATCTTCAAGGGCGGCTCCGGCGCCGGCCTCAACCTCTCCCGGATCCGGTCTTCCAAGGAACTGCTCTCCTCCGGCGGCAACGCCTCCGGCCCGGTCTCCTTCATGCGCGGCGCCGACGCCTCCGCCGGCACCATCAAGTCCGGCGGCGCCACCCGCCGCGCGGCCAAGATGGTCGTCCTCGACGTCGACCACCCGGACGTCGAGGCCTTCATCGAGACCAAGGTCAAGGAGGAGGAGAAGATCCGCGCCCTCCGCGACGCGGGCTTCGACATGGACCTCGGCGGGGACGACATCACCTCCGTCCAGTACCAGAACGCCAACAACTCCGTCCGGGTCAACGACGAATTCATGACCGCCGTCGAGAACGGCACCGAATTCGGCCTGCGCGCCCGGATGACCGGCGAGGTCATCGAGACCGTCGACGCGAAGAAGCTCTTCCGCAAGATGGCCGAGGCCGCCTGGGCCTGCGCCGACCCCGGCATCCAGTACGACTCCACCATCAACAGCTGGCACACCTGCCCGGAGTCCGGCCGGATCAACGCGTCCAACCCCTGCTCCGAGTACATGCACCTGGACAACTCAAGCTGCAACCTCGCCTCGCTGAACCTGATGAAGTTCCTCCGCGACGACGACTCCTTCGACGCCGAGCGCTTCGCCAAGGTCGTCGAGCTGGTCATCACCGCGATGGACATCTCCATCTGCTTCGCCGACTTCCCCACCGAGAAGATCGGCGAGACCACCCGCGCCTTCCGCCAGCTCGGCATCGGCTACGCCAACCTCGGCGCCCTGCTGATGGCCACCGGCCACGCGTACGACAGCGAGGGCGGTCGCGCCCTGGCCGGCGCCATCACCTCCCTGATGACCGGCACCGCCTACCGCCGCGGCGCCGAACTCGCCGGCGTCGTCGGCCCGTACGACGGCTACGCCCGCAACGCGGCCCCGCACCAGCGGGTCATGAAGCAGCACGCGGACGCCTCGCTGGCCGCCGTCTCCCGCGACGTCCTCGACGCCCCCGTCTGGGCCGCCGCGAACGAGGCCTGGCAGGACGTCCTCCGGATCGGCGCGCAGAACGGCTTCCGCAACGCCCAGGCCTCGGTGCTCGCCCCGACCGGCACCATCGGCCTGATGATGGACTGCGACACCACCGGCGTGGAGCCCGACCTCGCGCTGGTCAAGTTCAAGAAGCTGGTCGGCGGCGGCTCGATGCAGATCGTCAACGGCACCGTCCCGCGCGCCCTCAAGCGCCTCGGCTACCAGGCCGAGCGGATCGAGGCGATCGTCGCCCACATCTCCGAGCACGGCAACGTGGTCGGCGCGCCCGGCCTGAAGACCGAGCACTACGAGGTCTTCGACTGCGCCATGGGCGAGCGCGTGATCTCGGCCATGGGCCACGTGCGGATGATGGCGGCGATCCAGCCGTGGATCTCCGGTGCCATCTCCAAGACGGTCAACATGCCGGAGGCCGCGACGGTCGAGGAGATCGAGGAGATCTACTTCGAGGCGTGGAAGCTGGGCGTCAAGGCGCTCGCCATCTACCGCGACAACTGCAAGGTCGGCCAGCCGCTCTCGGCCAAGACGAAGTCCGGGGACCAGGTCAAGGCCGACCAGGCCCCGGCCGCCGCCGCGGTGGAGAGGGTCGTCGAGTACCGCCCGGTCCGCAAGCGCCTGCCCAAGGGCCGCCCGGGCATCACCACCTCCTTCACGGTCGGTGGCGCCGAGGGCTACATGACCGCCAACTCGTACCCGGACGACGGCCTCGGCGAGGTCTTCCTGAAGATGTCCAAGCAGGGCTCCACCCTCGCGGGCATGATGGACGCCTTCTCCATCGCCGTCTCGGTCGGCCTCCAGTACGGCGTGCCGCTGGAGACCTACGTCTCGAAGTTCACCAACATGCGCTTCGAGCCGGCCGGCCTGACCGACGACCCGGACGTGCGGATGGCGCAGTCGATCGTCGACTACATCTTCCGTCGCCTGGCGCTCGACTTCCTGCCGTTCGAGACCCGCTCGGCGCTCGGCATCCACTCCGTCGAGGAGCGTCAGCGCCACCTGGACACGGGCTCCTACGAGCCGCTGGAGGCCGAGGAGGAGCTGGACACCGAGTCGCTCGCCCAGTCCGCTCCGGTGCCTCCGGCCCCGGTGGCAAAGCCGGTCGCGGCCGTCGCCCCGGCCGCCAAGGCGAGCCCGGCGCAGGCCCACAACTCGACCGAGCTGATCGAGATCCAGCTGGGCCTCAACGCCGACGCGCCGCTCTGCTTCTCCTGCGGTACCAAGATGCGCCGCGCCGGCAGCTGCTACCTCTGCGAGGGCTGCGGATCCACCAGCGGCTGCAGCTGACACCGGGCGGGGCCGCGTCGGACGCACCATCCGGCGTGACCGAACCCGAGGCGTGATCCTGTGAGGGAGGGGCGCCGGCC
>NZ_JBHXKE010000229.1:0-14911 GCF_042722765.1 Kitasatospora sp. NPDC058406 | reverse complement strand
GGCCGTGGCCTCCCGCCCCTTCGTCACACCGTCACCCGTCACCCGTCACGGGGTGGCGTCGGCCGGGCCCGGGATCAGCCCGGCTGGTCGGTGACCGCGACCGGCCGGGTCTCGTCACCGGACCACTCGCTCCAGGAGCCCGGGTAGAGGGTGGCCGGCAGGCCGGCCACCGCCAGCGCCAGGATCTGGTGCGCGGCGGTCACCCCGGAGCCGCAGTAGACGGCCGTCCCCCGCTCCCCCGCTCCCAGCGCCCGGAACCGGGCGGCGAGTTCGGCGGGCGCCAGGAAGCGGCCGTCCGGGCCGACGTTCTCGGTGGTCGGCGCCGAGACCGCACCCGGGATGTGCCCGGCACGCGGGTCGATCGGCTCGGTCTCGCCGCGGTAGCGCTCCCCCGCCCGGGCGTCCAGCAGCAGACCCTCACGGGCCCAGACGGCGGCGCCGTCCGCGTCGACCGTCGGCAACTGCCCCGGGACCGGCTTGAAGTCGCCCTCCCCGGCGGGCGGCACCTCGGTGGTCACCGGCAGGCCGGCCTCCTGCCAGGCCGCGAAACCGCCGTCCAGGACGCGGACGTCCGGGTGGCCGGCCCAGCGCAGCAGCCACCAGGCGCGGGCCGCGGCCAGCGAGGTCGCGCCGTCGTACAGCACCACCGGGCGGTCGGCGCTGACGCCGAAGCCCCGCAGGGCGGCGCCGAACGCCTCCGGGTCGGGCAACGGGTGACGGCCACCGCGGCCGGGCGGGCCGGCCGGGGCGGCGAGATCCGTGTCCAGGGACACGAAGTGGGCGCCGGGCAGGTGGCCCGCCGAGTAGTCGTGGATGCCGGGCGGGCCGCCGAGCTGCCAGCGCACGTCGAGCAGAACCGGCGGGTGCGCGGAGTCGAGCGCCGCCCGCAGGTCGGTCACCGAGACCAGCGGGGAATCATCGTGATGGGTCGTCATGGCGGCCATTCTGGCGCAGCGCGACCCGGCCGGTGCTCTTTGTCCGGTCTTTGCCGGACTTTCCGCGCGGCCCGAGGGTTCGATGCACGCCACGGTGGAAGCATCACCCTCACTGCGCCGTTTCGTGCGCCTACCGCCCGTGAGGAGACTGTCATGCCCGCGGTGACACTCCGGCTGGCCCAGGGCACCCCGTGCTGGGTCAGCCTGATGACCGACGACCTGCCCGGCTCCCGGGCGTTCTACGGCGAACTGCTCGGCTGGGACTTCGCGCCGGGCCCCGGCCCGCTCGGCGAGTACGTCCGGGCCCGGCTCGGCGGGGAGTCGGTGGCCGGCCTCGGGGAGTCCTCGGTGACGGGCTTCCCCGTGCAGTGGACCACGTACTTCGCGGTGGACGACGCCGACCGGGCGACCCAGTCGGTGCGGGAGTGCGGCGGGACGGTCGCGGTCGGGCCGCTGCAGGCCGAGCGGGCCGGGCGGCTGGCGATCGCCTCCGACGTCTCCGGCGCGGTCTTCGGGCTCTGGCAGGGCGAGGAGCACCCGGGCCGGGAGACCGGGCCCGAGCCGGGCGGCCCGGCCTGGGCGGAACTGCTCACCCCGGACGCGAACGGGGCGGCGGCCTTCTACCGTGCGGTGCTCGGGGTGTCGGCGGCGGCGGCCGAGGGCGGGTCGGCGCTGCTGGTGGGCGGCCGGCCGGTCGCCGGGATCCGCCGCGGCGACGAGCTGCGCGGCCACCCGCCGCGCTGGCGGTCCCATTTCGCCGTGCGGGACGTCGACTTGACGGCCCGCCGGGCGGCGGAGCTGGGCGGCCGGGTGCTGGTCCCGCCGCAGGAGACGGTGCGCGGCCGGGCGGCCCGGCTGGCCGACCCGCGTGGCGGGCACTTCTCGGTGCTCGAAGCCCGGGGCCTGACCTGACCCGACCCGGGGCCTGACGCGACCCGACCGCGGACCTGTCGGTCCGTGTGCCTCAGGGCGTGGGCTGCTGCTCCTCGAAGGGGAGGACGTCCGGGGAGAGGACGGAGGCCCGGGCGGTGGCGGCGGTGAGCCGGCGGCGGTGGTGGCGGCGGCAGAGCACCTCGTAGCCGACCTCGTCGTCGCGGACCGAGATGTCGCCGATCACGACCTGGGCGCCCTCGACCACCATCACGCCGCCGACGGTCCGGGCGTTGTGGGTGGCGCGGGCACCGCACCAGCAGAGCGCCTCGACCTGGAGCACCTCGACCCGGTCGGCCAGCTCGATCAGCCGCTGCGACCCGGGGAAGAGCCGGGTGCGGAAGTCGGTGGTGATGCCGAACGTGTAGACGTCGATGTCGAGTTCGTCGACCACCCGGGCGAGCTGGTCGACCTGCTCGGCGGCGAAGAACTGGGCCTCGTCACAGATCAGGTAGTCGACCCGACCGCCGGCCGAGAGCCGCTGCACGACGTGCGCGTGGAAGTCGAAGCCGTCGGCCACCTCGACCGCGTCGGCGCGCAGGCCGAGGCGGCTGGAGATGGTGGCCTTTCCGGCCCGGTCGTTACGGGTGAGGATGATCCCCTGCCGACCGCGGGCGGCGTGGTTGTGGTCCATCTGGAGCGCGAGCGTCGACTTGCCGCAGTCCATCGTGCCCGAGAAGAACACCAGTTCAGCCATGGGTGGTGCAGAGGCCTTTCGGATCGGGGGAGTTCAGCTGCGGACTTCGAGCAGCGGCACGAACTGCTCGACCGGGGTCATCGAGCCGTGCAGGCCGATCATCGCGGACTCGCCGGGCTCGTTGCGGGAGGCGGTGATCGCGATGTCGTCCCGGGCGGCGGCGACCACGTCGCCGATCCGGTGGTAGACCCGGTCGTCCACCGCGGGGCCGAACCAGCCGGCGGCGATCGCCTGGTCGCGGGTGGCCACCCACATCCGGTCGCCGAGCACCTCGCTCCAGACCGTGTGGACGTCCGCGGCCGCGCCGGGGACCGCGTAGACGTGCCGGGCCCGCCCCTCGCCGCCGAGCAGGGCGACGCCGGCGCCGAGCTCCCAGTCCTCGTCGAAGTCGATGCGGTCCTCGGGGGCGATGTCGATCATGCCGTGGTCGGCCGTGACGTACATCGCCGAGCGCGGCGGCAGCTGTTCGGCGAGCCGGCGGGCGAGCCGGTCGACCGCGTCCAGGGTCATCCGCCACTCGTCGGAGTCCACGCCGAAGCGGTGCCCCGCGCCGTCCAGTTCGCTGACGTAGGTGTAGACCAGCGCGCGGTCGTGCTCGGCCAGCCAGGCGGCGGCCAGGTCCATCCGCTCCTCGCCGGTGGTACGGCCGTGGAAGGTGCCGCCGGAGAGCGCCACCCTGGTCAGCGGCGTCTGGGCGAAGAGCGGGGACGACACCTGGGCGGTGGCCACCCCGGCGGCGTGGGTCTGCTGGAAGACGGTCGGGTACGGCTGCCAGGCCGCCGGGTCGGTCGGCGGCTGCCAGCGGAGCTGGTTCATCAGGTGCCCGGCGCCGGGGACGGCCACCGTGTAGCCGACCAGGCCGTGCAGACCGGGCGGGGTGCCGGTGCCCACCGAGGCCAGCGAGGTGGCGGTGGTGGAGGGGAAGCCGGCGGTCAGCGGGCGACCGGTGCCGCCGAGCGAGCCGGAGGTCAGCGAGGAGAGGAACGGCGCGTACTCGGGGTGGCGCAGCAGCAGCTCCCAGCCGAGGCCGTCGACCAGGAAGACCACCACGCGGTCGGCGGGCGCGATCGGCAGCGTCGTGGTGAAGCCCGGGACGCCGAGGCCGGCCGCCACCGAGGGCAGCAGGTCGCAGAGCGAGCCGCTGCCGTAGGGGGGCGCGGGGGCGGCGGCCGGGTCGAGGAGCTCGAAGGCGTCGTAGTCGTCGGGGGCGAAGGGCATGTGGCGGGGGTGGCTTCCTGGCTGGCCGGTGCGTCACGGGCGCGGTGGCGGGGCCGCGTCCGGGCGTGCGTCGGTACGGGTCGGTCCGGCGGGGACCGGTCCGGTGTACGGGTCGGTCCGGTGGCGATCGGTCCTTCGGGGTCGGGCGGGCGGGGGTCGGGCGGGAACCGGGTTCAGACCCGGGTTCAGACCCGGGAGCCGCCGCCGGTCGTCGCCTCGGAGAGCGCGCGGGCGAAGACCAGCGCCTGGGCAACCGTCTCCGGGCCGTCGCCGGCCTCGCTGACCCGCAGGGACAGGTCGTCGGCCGTGGCCGAACCGGTGTAGCCGTGGTCCGCCTCGCAGTTGGGGTCGGAACAGCCGGCCGGTTCGAGGTCGAGGCGCTGGACGGCGCCCCAGCCGATGGTGAGCACGACCTCGCGCGGGAGGGTGCCCGGGGTGTAGGTCTCCGGGTTGGCGACCATCCGGCTCACCACGACGGAGTTGATCCGGTCCAGCCGGACGCTCTCGGTGGAGGTCGTCGCGTACGGGACGGCGGGGGTGGTCGCGTCACCGGACTGCTCGTCGGTGTGGCTCACCACGAACCGCGTGGAGGTGAGGACCAGCACCGTGACGTGCCGGCGGACCTCGTTGGCGTCGAACGTGGTCTCCTGGTGCACCAGGTAGGAGCTGATCGGCTCGGGGCCCACCGCGGACTCCACCGCCTCGGACACCAGGGCCGGGTAGTAGCCGCTGCGTTCGATCGCCGAGCGCAGGTCCTGCGTGGTGGTGGTACCGGTCTTCGCCATAACTCCATCCTGGCATGGTCCGCCGACGAAGCGGGCGGCACGGCGCCGAGCTTCGGACAACGGCGCCCGCGGTCCGGACGCAACCAAGGAAGGTTACAGCGTGCTCATCGCGCGCGGACCCAGATCACTGCGGACCGGCAGGGGCGCGATCCGCACGCGCGCCCCCAGGATCGCCAGCCCGTGCGGGGCGACGACCACCGGTTCGAGATCCACCGAGGCGACCTCCGGCAGGTCGTCGACCAGCCGGGACACCCGCAGCAGCAGCTCCTCCAGCGCGCCGGTGTCGACCGCCTCGGCGCCGCGCCAGCCGAACAGCAGCGGGGCCGCGCGGACCTCGCGGACCAGCCCGGCGACGTCCTGGTCGGTGGCCGGAACCAGCCGGTGGGCGACGTCGCCCAGGAGTTCGGCGGGGGCACCGGCCAGGCCGAAGGAGAGGATCGCGCCGACCGCCGAGTCGACGGTGGCCCCGATCACGGTGTCCACCCCGCGCGGGGCGAGCCGCTGCACCACCAGCGCGGCCTCGGCGGCGCCGCCGAGCAGGGCGTCCAGCTCCCGGTGCGCACGGCGCAGCCCGGCTTCGCCGGTCAGGTCCAGCCGGACGCTGCCGAGGTCGGGACGGTGGCGCAGGTGCGGCGCGGTGGCCTTGAGGGCGACGGGGTAGCCGAGGGTAGCGGCGGCCCGCACGGCGGTCTCCTCGTCGGGGGCGGGCAGCGTCGGCGAGACGTCGATGCCGTAGCGGGCGAGCAGCGCGACGGTGTCGGCGTCGGGCAGGGTGATCCGGGCTCCGCCGGGCTGGGTGCGGGCGGCGATCGCGGCGCGGGTGGAGAGCGCGGCCTCGACCAGGCCGCGGGCGCCGGCCTCGTCGATCCGGTCGAGCTCGGGGACCCGGGCGGTCTCCTCGGCCTCGGCCATCCGGCGGCGCCAGTCGGCGTAGTGGACGGCGTGGGCCAGCGCGTGCACGGCCCGTTCCGGTGCGGGGTAGGCCGGGATGCCGACGGGGCGCAGCCGGGACGGCAGGTCGGTGAGCGCCAGGTGGGCGAGGAGCAGCGGCTTGCCCAGGGCCCGGGCGCGGGTGCCGGCCTCCAGCAGGGCGGCGGCGATCTCGGGGTCGTCGGAGCCGACCTCGGGGTCGTCCGGGCCGGTGAGCCGGCCGCCCATGAACGCATGCGCGGAGGTCCCGATCGGCGGGATGGCGACGGCGATCACCGCGTCCACCGCCGGGTCGTCCAGCGCGGTGTCCAGGGCGATCCGGAAGTTCTCGCCGGTGGCGGCGGTGGTGAGGTCGACGGGGGTGCGCGGGCGCAGGCCCGCGGAGAGGCAGGCGTCGTGGGTGAGCAGGCCGAGCGAGTCGGAGTTGCCGACGACGGCGACCCGGTCGCCGGGCGGCAGCGGCTGGAGGGCGAGCAGTTCGCCGGTGTCGTACAGCTCGGTGATGGTCTCCACCCGGGTGACGCCGGCCTGCTGGAAGAGCGCGTCGACGGTGGCGTCGCGCAGGCCGGTGGCGGTGGGCGGGACGGCGTGACCGGGCGGGAGGCTGCCGGTGTGGCGGGCTCCCTTGACCACGACCACCGGCTTGGCCTGGGCGAGCCGGCGGGCGATCCGGGTGAACTTGCGCGGGTTGCCGAAGGACTCCAGGTAGAGCAGGACGACGTCGGTGGACGGGTCCTCGGCCCAGTACTGGAGGAAGTCGTTGCCGGAGACGTCGGCGCGGTTGCCGACCGAGGCGAAGGAGGAGATGCCGAGGCCGCGCCGGTGGGCGGACTCCAGGAGGGCGACGCCGATCGCGCCGGACTGGCAGAAGACGCCGAAGCCGCCCCGGCCGGGCAGGACGGGGGCGAGCGAGGCGTTCAGCGGGCGGTCGGGGTCGGTGGAGATCAGGCCGAAGGCGTTCGGGCCGATCACCCGCATGCCGGCCGCGCGGGCCTGGCGGACCAGGGCGCGCTGGCGGTCGCGGCCCTCGGGGCCGGTCTCGGCGTACCCGGCGGTGACCACCACCAGGCCCTGCACGCCGTGCGCGCCGCACTCGGCGACGGCCGCGGGGACGGCGGAGACGGGGACGGCGATCACCGCGAGGTCGACCGGCCCGGGGATGTCCAGGATCGAGCGGTGCACCGGGACGCCGTCCAGCTCGGTGCCGGGCGGGGCGTTGCGGTTGACCGCGTAGACGGGCCGGTCCTCGTCGGCGGAACCGGCCAGCAGGTCGCGGAGCAGGGCCCGGCCGACGGTCTGCGGGTTACGGGAGGCGCCGATCACCGCGACCGAGCGCGGGGTGAGCAGCCGTTGGACGGACCGGGCCTCGGCGCGGTGCTCGCGGGCCCGCATGACGGCGAGCGAGGCGGCGGTCGGTTCGAGGTCGAACTCCAGGTGGACGACGCCGTCGGCGAAGCTGCGGTGCTGGGTGTAACCGGCGTCGGTGAAGACCTTCACCATCTTGCGGTTCTCGGGCAGCACCTCGGCCTGGAAGCGGCGGATGCCGCGCTCCTGGGCGACCGCGGCGATGTGTTCCAGCAGGGCGGAGGCGACGCCGCGGCCCTGGTGGGCGTCCTGGACCAGGAAGGCCACCTCGGCGTCGGTGCCGGTCTCGGAGGGGCGGCCGTCGGCGTCGATCCGGTCGTACCGGACGGTGGCGATGAAGCGGTCGCGGACGACGACGGCGAGGCCGACCCGGTTGACGAAGTCGTGGTGGGTGAAGCGGCGGACGTCCTTGTCGGAGAGCCTGGGGTAGGGCGCGAAGAAGCGGAAGTACTTGGACTGGTCGGAGACCTGTTCGTAGAACTCGACCAGGCGGCCGGCGTCGGCGGTGCCGATCGGCCGGATCCGGGCCGTGCCGCCGTCGCGCAGCAGGATGTCCGCCTCCCAGTGCTGGGGGTAGTCCGGCTCGGCGGGCCGGCCGTGCTGCCGGTCCTTCTCGCCCGGCCGGACCGGCCGGTCCTGCTGGTCCTGCTGGGGGGGCGGTGCCGCGGGGTCGTCCACATTCGTCAGGTTATCCGGCGGCGAGCCGAATGGCGCCGGGCGTGCGCACGAGGCAGGGTGGACACGGCCGTTGGCCGGGGGTTATGCGCCGGTTATGCCCCCGAAAGAAACAATCACAAGTCCCGAACGCAGCTCCTCGCAGGGGTCGGCTGCATGCAACACTGGTCTAGACAACATGGTCGATTCCCCCATCACGGCCATGACCAGCTTTACCGGAAAGGCACGTCTCATGGCTGAGCGCCGCGTCACCATCGGTTGGGCCGAGGGCCTGCACGCCCGTCCCGCCTCCGTCTTCGTCAAGGCCGTGACCGCCACCGGCGTGCCGATCACCATCGCCAAGCCCGGCGGCAAGCCGGTCAACGCCGCCTCCATGCTCGGCCTGCTCGGCCTCGGCGCCGAGGGCGGCGAGGAGGTCGTCCTGGCCTCCGACGCCGAGGGCGCCGACGAGGCCCTGGACCGCCTGGCCCGGCTCGTCCAGGAGGGCCTGGACGAGCTGCCGGCCGCGGCCTGAGCCGACCGCCTCCGCGCACGCGCCGGAGCCCGGGCCCCGTTGGTCGGGGGGCCCGGGCTCCGTCGCGTCCGCCCCGGCGCTCAGCCGGCCGCGATCGCCCGCAGGATGTCCAGCCGGGCCGCCCGGCGGGCCGGCCGCAACCCGGCCACCGCGCCCGCCACCAGCCCGGCCACCAGCACCACCGACAGCTGCAACGGCGGCACCGCGAAGCTGCCCGTCCCCTCGGTGTCGGCCGCCCGCACCAGCGCCCAGCCGAGGAACGCCCCCAGGCCCAGCCCGCCGATCGTGCCGAACAGCGCCACCAGCACCGACTCCCAGCGGACCATCGCCCGCAGCTGGCTCCTGGTCTGCCCGACCGCGCGCAGCAGCCCCAGTTCCCTGGTCCGCTCGTGCACCGCCAGGGTCAGCGTGTTGGCGATCCCCAG
This sequence comes from Kitasatospora sp. NPDC058406, assembly GCF_042722765.1. Classification (NCBI taxonomy): domain Bacteria; kingdom Bacillati; phylum Actinomycetota; class Actinomycetes; order Kitasatosporales; family Streptomycetaceae; genus Kitasatospora; species Kitasatospora sp. NPDC058406. The sequence goes on along the minus strand of NZ_JBHXKE010000229.1, from coordinate 6,437 downwards.
CAGCGCGATCAGCACCGCCAGCGCCAGCAGCGCGTAGACCACCGAGAGCATGATGTCGACCACCGAGGCGGCACTCTTCGCGTACTCGGACCTGGTCTGCACCGACGGGTTGCCGAACGGCTCCGCCGCCTTCGTCACCGCCGCCTTGCCCGCCGCGAGCGAGACGCCGTCACGCAGCGCCACCGCCACCAGCGAGTCCGCGTCCTGGCCCTTGTGCGGCGCCCAGGCCTCCCGGGTGATCAGGTAGTCCCCGGTCAGCTCGCCGCCCCGGTAGAGCGCCTTCACCGTGAACGGGGCCTCGGCGCCGTCGCTGAACCGCACCGGGACCTGCGTACCCACCTGCCAGCCGTGCTTCTCGGCCTCCGTCCGGGAGACCGCCAGGCCGTCCGCCCCCAGCTGGAGCGAACCGTCCACCCGGCCGAGGTCGACGATGCCGGACAGCTTCGTCGGGTCGGTGACGTCCAGGGTCCGGCCGTGGCCGTCCACCCGGGCCACGCCCCGGCCGAGCCCCACGCTCTGCTGCACCTCCGGCAGCCCGCCGATCGCCTCCGCCAGCTTCGGGCTCAGCCCGCCGCCGCGGAACCCGCCGGTCGAGACCGCGAGGTCCCCGGCGAAGGTCTTCTTCACCGTGTCGTCCATCGTGGCCTTGATCGAGGCACCGAAGACCGTGAACAGCGACACCACCGTGACCCCGACCATCAGCGCGCTGGCCGTCGCCGCCGTCCGCTTCGGGTTGCGGGCCGCGTTCCGCTCCGCCAGCACGCCGGGCATCCCGCGCAGCCTCGGCAGCGGGGCACCCAGCACCCGCACCACGAAGGTCGCGAACACCGGACCCAGCACCACCACACCGAGCAGCGTGCCCAGCGCACCGCCCGCCGTCAACGCCACCGACGGCCCGTTCGTCGCACCGACCACCGTGCCGACCACACCCGCCGCCACCAGCAGCGAACCGACCGCCCAGCGGATCCGGCCGGCCCGGCCGGCCGCCGCGGTGTCCACGGCCACCGCGCGCATCGCGGCCAGCGGAGCCGTCCGACCGGCCCGGACCGCCGGCAGCACCGCCGAACCGACCGCCGTCACCGTCCCCACCAGCAGCGGCAGCGCCACCGAGACCGCGCTGATCGCCAGCCCGCCGGTGGGCAGGTTGAACCCGATCACCTTGAACAGCGACTTCAACCCCGCCGCCACACCGATCCCGCCGAGCAGACCGGCCACCGAGGCCGCCAGGCCCACCGCGACCGCCTCCGCCAGGGTCGCCGCCAGCACCTGGCCGCGCGCCGCACCCAGGGCCCGCAGCAGCGCGTTCTCCCGCGTCCGCTGCGCCACCACGATGGCGAACGTGTTGTAGATGGTGAAGGTCGCCACCAGCAGCGCGATACCCGCGAACACCAGCAGCAACGTGGTGAACATGGTCAGGAACCGGCTGGACACCTGGTCGGTGGCCTCCTGGGTGACCTTGGCCCCGGTCACCGCCTCCAGACCGGACGGCAGGTTCGCGGACAGCGCCGTCACCAGCTCCTGCTGGGAGACACCGCTCGCCGCCCGGAACTGGATCGAGCTGGCCTGGCCCTGCCCCTTCGGCGTCAGGTACCGCTCGGCGTCCGCCAGCGTCAGCCCGGTGTAGGTGTTCTGGCCCATGCCGTCGGCCTCGGGGCCGAAGGTCGCGATCCCGACGATCCTCACCGTCACCGGGTCGGGGGTGCGCAGCAGCGTGGAATCGCCCACCGCCAGACCGCCTGCCTTGGCCGCGCCCCGGTTGATCACCGCCTCCCCCGGCTGCTCCGGCGCCCGGCCCTCGGCCAGCCGGTACGGGTTCAGCCCGCTGTCCGCCTGCCAGTAGCCGGCCAGGGTGGGCGGCCCCTGGCCGCCCACCGCCTTGCCGTTGCTGCCGATCAGCTGACCGAAGCCCTGGACGGCCGGCTCGGCCGCCGCGACGCCGGGCACCGACCGCAGCCGGTCGGCGAGCGCGAGGTCCACCGGGGCCCGGACGCCGCCCGGGGTGTTCTCGGTGTCCATGACGTCGGCGCTGCGCACCACCGCGTCGGTGCCCCGGTTGGCGTCGGCGAAGAGCGTGTCGAAGCTGTTGCGCAGGGTGTCGCCGAGAACCAGCGTCCCGGCCAGGAAGCTCACCCCGAGCATGATCGCGGTGAACGTCCCGGCCAGCCGCCGTTTGTGCGCCGCCAGCGAGCGCAGGCTGATCCTGAGGGTGGCGGTGGTGCTGCTCATGACCGGACGCCTCCCCGGCCGGCGCCGGAGCCGCGCTCGAAGGCCTTCATCCGGTCCAGCACCCCGTCCGGGGTGGGCCGCTCCATCCGGTCCACCAGCCGGCCGTCGGCGAGGAAGAGCACCTCGTCCGCGTAGCCGGCGGCGGTCGGGTCGTGGGTGACCATGACCACGGTCTGGCCCATGTCGTCCACCGCGCGGCGCATCAGGCCCAGCACCTCGGCCCCGGTACGGGAGTCCAGGTTGCCGGTCGGCTCGTCCGCGAAGACCACCTCCGGGCGGCCGGCCAGCGCCCGGGCCAGCGCGACCCGCTGCTGCTGCCCGCCGGAGAGCTCGGTCGGCCGGTGGCCCAGCCGGTCACGCAGACCGACCGCGTCGATCAGCGTCTCCACCCACGACTCGTCCACCGTCCCGCCGGCCAGGTCGACCGGCAGGGTGATGTTCTCCCGCGCCGTCAGCACCGGCACCAGGTTGAAGGACTGGAAGACGAAACCGATCCGCTCCCGGCGCAGCACCGTCAGCTTGCGGTCGCTCAGCCCGTCCAGCTCGGTGTCGCCGATCATCGCGGTGCCGGCGGTCAGCCGGTCCAGCCCTGCCGCGCAGTGCAGCAGGGTGGACTTGCCGGAACCGGACGGGCCCATGATCGCGGTGAGCCGGCCGGCCGGGAACCCGACCGTCACGTGGTCCAGGGCGCGGACCTCCGTCCGGCCGATGCCGTAGACCTTCACCGCCTCGGAGACCTGGGCCGCCATCCGGTCGGTCTCGACCAGTTCGAGGACGGGGAACGCCGTCACTTGGCACCGCCCCGGCCCGGCTTGGTGTCGTCGGGGCCCTCCAGGTGCTCCAGCAGGGTGTCCCGGCGGATCCGGTACTCCTCCTCGGTGATCTGGCCCTCGGCGTACCGGCGGGCCAGCGAGGCCAGCGGGCCCTCGGGGCCGCCCGGCCAGCCGCCGCGCCATCCCGGGCCGCCGCCCCACGGGCCACCGGCCCACGGCGGGCCCCACGGACCGCGGCCGGCTCCGCCGCGGCGGCGCAGCGTGGTCACCACCACGACCAGGACGAGCAGCCAGAACAGCGGGAAGATCAGGAACCACGGACCCGGGCCGCCGCCCCACGGGCCCCAGCCCTCCCGGCAGACGGTGTCGGCGAGCAGTGTCGCGGTGCTCTGCATGTCGTTCAACTCCTCGGTGTGCCCCCCGCGCACTCCGGCGGGGGCCCTGCCCCGGGACGCTCCCCGAGGCCACCACGAGCTTCTCGCCGGGGAGGGGTCCGGCGCGTCCTCCGGGGAGCGGCACCCGGGCTACGACACGGGGAGTACGGCCTGGCGACCGGGCTGCTTCCGGCCGGACGGCTTCCGGTCGTGCGCCTTCCGGGCGGGTGGTCGCGCGCGGGACGTCGGACCCGCCGACTTCCCGCGCCGGCGGCGGGGCGAGGAGCGGCGTTGCGGCGCGGGGAGCGGGCGCGGCGCGCTTCGGGCGCGGGGCACGCGAGACCGGCGGACCGGTGCCGGGCCGGCCGGTGGCGGGCGGGCCGGTGGCGGGCGGGCCGGTGGCGGGGCGCGGTGGTCAGCCCAGCCAGCCGGGGCGGACCAGGCCGGACTCGTAGGCGAGCACCACCAGCTGCGCCCGGTCGCGGACGCCGAGCTTCACCATGGCCCGGCTGACGTGCGTCTTCGCCGTGAGCGGGCTGACCACCAGCCGGCGCGCGATGTCGTCGTTGGTGAGGCCCATACCGACCAGGGTGAGCACCTCGCGCTCACGGTCGGTGAGCGAGGCCAGCAACCGGCCGGTGTCGGAGGGCTCCCGGGAGCGGCTGGCGAACTCGTCGATCAGCCGGCGGGTCACGCCCGGGGAGAGCAGCGAGTCCCCGACCGCGGCGACCCGGACGGCGCGCAGCAGGTCGGCCGGCTCGGTGTCCTTGGCCAGGAAGCCGGCCGCGCCGAGCCGGAGCGCCTCGAAGATGTACTCGTCCATCTCGAACGTGGTCAGCACGACCACCCGGACGCCGGAGAGCTCGGGGACGGCGTAGATCCGGCGGGTGGCCTCCAGCCCGTCGGTGCCCGGCATCCGGATGTCCATCAGCACGACGTCCGGCCGGAGTTCCCCGACCAGCCGGACGGCCGCGTCCCCGTCGTCGGCCTCGCCGACCACCTCGATGTCGGGCTGGGCGTCGAGCAGCGCCCGGAAGCCCGCCCGGACCAGGACCTGGTCGTCCGCCAGCAGTACTCGGATCATGTCGTTCGTCGTCCCTCGCTGTGCTCGCCCTGCCGGCTACCGCCCGTGCCGTTCCGCGCCGGTCCGCCCGGCGCCGTTCCCCGCCCGGTCCTTCCCCGCCGGATCGGGCAGCCACGCCCGGACCCGGAAGCCGCCGCCGTGCGGACCGACCGTCAGCTCGCCGTCGAACGCCGCGGCCCGCTCGCGCATGCCGATCAGGCCGTTGCCGGAGCCGCCGCCCTCACCGCCGGCGGCCGGACCCGGATCGTCCACCCGGAGCAGCAGCCCCTCCGGGGAGGTCCAGTCCATCAGAACCGTGGCACTGCGCGCGGCCGAATGGCGGATGACGTTGGTGAGCGCCTCCTGGACGATCCGGAACGCGGCCAGCTCCAGCTGGGACGGCAGCGGCCGCCCCTCCCCCGCCGTCTCCACGGAGACCGTGAGGCCGGCGTGGCCCGCCTGGGTGACCAGTTCGGGCAACCGGGCCAGCCCGGGCGCGGGCGTGCGCGGGGCCTGGCCGTCGGGGCCCCGCAGGGTGCCGAGCACCTGCCGGACCTCGCCGAGGGCCTCCTTGCTGGTGGCCTTGATGACGGTCAGCGCGGCCCGGACCTGCTCGGGGTGCTGGTCGATCAGCTCCAGCGCCACCCCGGCCTGCAGGTGGATCACCGAGATGGAGTGGGCCAGGATGTCGTGCAGCTCGCGGGCCATCCGGAGCCGCTCCTCGGCGGCCCGGTTCTCCTCGGCCTGCCGCCTGGCCAGCCGGCGGGCGGCCAGCTGCTCGCCGCGCGAGCGCATGATCTCGGCCACGGCCAGGACCAGCAGCAGCCAGGCGGCCACCCCGGCCTCCTGCCACCAGCCGGGGCTCTGCGCGGGCGCGCGCAGCCAGCTCTGCGGCAGCAGGTGGGAACTGGCCAGATGGACCAGGTAGCCGGTGCCGACCGAGATCCAGGCGACCCGGCGGTAGCCCCGGGACAGCGCGCCGTACACGGCGACGGCGAGGCTGAAGAAGACCGGCCCGTACGGGTAACCGGCCAGCAGGTAGCCGGTGGTGACGGCGGTCACCGCGATCACCACCGGGCCGGGGAAGCGGTTGCGGAACAGCAGCAGGACCGGGCCGAGCAGCAGCAGGGCGTATCCGGCGGCGTCCAGCGGGACGCGGTAGTCCTGCTGCTGGCGGGCGGCGGCGGTGGAACCGACCACCTGGAACAGCGCCACCAGGACGGCGGAGACCACCGTCCAGGAGGGCCTGGTCCAGGGCGGGCCGCCGAGCGGGTCGTGGTCGGTGCTCATGCCGGGACTCCCGCTCACCGCCCCGGCCGCACCGCGGCGGCGTCGGTGTCGGTGTCGGCGGTACCGGGCGCGGCGGCGTCCTTGGCGCCGGGGGCGGACCGGACGTTCCGGGCGGCAGCGGGGTCGGACGCGCTGCCGGCACCGGACGGGCGGACGCGGCCGGCCCGGGCGGCGGCGGCCAGCCGGGTGCCCCGCCGGGTCAAGCCCCAGGGCTTCAGCACGGAGAGGATCGTGGCGGTCAGGTAGATGGTCAGTGCCACCGACGGGGCGATCACCAGGACGTGCGGGGACCGGCCGTCCGGCGGCACCGTCCCGGCGGCGACCTGGCCGGCGGCGTCGTGGATGAAGGCGCGCAGCGCGAAGATCGAGGCCAGGGTGGCGGCCAGGGTCAGCCAGAACTTGGTGACCACCCAGCGGTACTTGAGCAGGCCCCAGGTGGTGCCGAGGGACAGCACCAGACCGGACAGCAGGGAGAGCAGGCTGACCGGGATCAGCAGCCAGTCGGCGAAGATCTCCTGGGCCAGGTACGCGGCCTTGACGGTGTCCGGGTCGTCGGAGAAGCGGCCGGCGATGCCGAGGGCGAGCACGCCGGCGGTGAGGCCCAGCCAGCCGACCGAGAGGGCGACGTGCGCGACGAGCCAGATCCGGCGGGCGTGCCGGGGCAGCCGGAACCGCGCGGCGCGGTCGGCCGGGGGCTCGGGCGTCTCGGTG
>NZ_JBHXKE010000228.1:0-15089 GCF_042722765.1 Kitasatospora sp. NPDC058406 | reverse complement strand
GCACCGAGTACCCCGGGGTACTCGGTGCCACGCCCTCCGGCACTCGGTGCGGCCGGGGCCTGCGAGGCCGCCCGCGGCCGGGCCCGTGCCCGGGCTGCGTCGCACCGGACGAGGGCCCCTGCGCTACTCCGCGAACATCGCCAGGTGCTGGGTGAACCCGCCCTGGACCGGTGGCAGCGGGCGCGGGTCCGGCGACGGGAGCCGTTCGGGCTCCTCGTGCGACAACACCGTCAGGGCCGGGTGCTCCGAGCCCTCCGCCGCACTCAGCCGGACCCTCGTGCCCACCGGCACGGTGGAGCGCAGACCGTTGACGATGCACCAGACGTCGAACCCCTCGGCCATCCGGATCAGCGACTTCTGCCGGGCCAGCGGGGTGCGGGCCTGTTCGACGGCGCAGCGCCGCACGACCCCGGTGCCCTCGCTGCGCTCCAGGCGCAGGTCGGTGGAGCCGCAGGTGGGGCAGAGCAGCCGTTGGAAGGTCGGGTTGCTGCACCAGGCGCAGCGCTGGAACAACAGCGGGGCGTTGGCGATGTCGATGTCGGCGTCGATGGCTGAGTGGACCACGTTGTCATCTCCCTGCGCTCGGGCGGCTTACGGTTCGGTGGCTTCCGCCCCGAAAAGGATAGGGAACTCAGTGCCGCTCTGTGAAGGCACTGAGTTCCCTTTCTGCTCCGCACGTGCATAATGAAGGGTACTGAGTACCGTCGTGAACGTCGTGAAACAGGAGTGGCCGCTCATGAGCCAGGACTTCGATCTCTTCCGGATCTCCGAGGAGCACGGAATGCTTCGTGAGGCGGTGCGATCGCTGGCCGAGGCGAAGATCGCTCCGTTCGCGGCGGAGGTGGACGAGCAGGGGCGGTTCCCGCAGGAGGCGCTGGACGCGCTGCAGAGCAACGACCTGCACGCGGTGCACGTGCCGGAGGAGTTCGGCGGTGCCGGGGCGGACGCGCTGGCGACGGTGATCGTGATCGAGGAGGTGGCACGGGTGTGCGCCTCGTCGTCGCTGATCCCGGCGGTGAACAAGCTGGGGTCGCTGCCGGTGCAGCTGTCGGGGTCGCCCGAGCTGAAGGCGAAGTACCTGGGGGCGCTGGCCCGCGGCGAGGGGATGTTCTCGTACTGCCTGTCGGAGCCGGAGGCGGGTTCGGACGCGGCGGGGATGAAGACCCGTGCGGTGCGGGACGGGGACTTCTGGGTGCTGAACGGCGTGAAGCGCTGGATCACCAACGCGGGGGTGTCCGAGTTCTACACGGTGATGGCCGTGACCGACCCCGAGGCGCGGTCGAAGGGCATCTCGGCGTTCGTGGTGGAGAAGGGCGACGCGGGCGTGTCGTTCGGTGCGCCGGAGCGGAAGCTGGGCATCAAGGGGTCGCCCACGCGCGAGGTGTACTTCGACAACGTGCGGATCCCGGCCGACCGGATGATCGGTGCGGAGGGCACGGGCTTCGCGACGGCGATGCGGACGCTGGACCACACCCGGGTGACGATCGCGGCGCAGGCGCTGGGGATCGCGCAGGGGGCGCTGGACTACGCGAAGGGGTACGTGCGCGAGCGCAAGCAGTTCGGGAAGCCGATCGGTGACTTCCAGGGCGTGCAGTTCATGCTGGCGGACATGGCGATGAAGCTGGAGGCGGCGCGGCAGCTGACGTACGCGGCGGCGGCGAAGTCGCAGCGCGGGGACGGCGACCTGACGTTCTTCGGGGCGGCGGCGAAGTGCTTCGCGTCGGACGCCGCGATGGAGATCACGACGGACGCGGTGCAGCTGCTCGGCGGGTACGGGTACACGCGTGACTACCCGTTGGAGCGGATGATGCGGGACGCGAAGATCACCCAGATCTACGAGGGCACCAACCAGATCCAGCGCATCGTCATGGCCCGGAACCTGCCGTAACCCGCCGTCACCCTTCGGGCGTCCGGACCGGCGCGCCGTACGTCGCACGAGCTGTACGCGGCGTGCGCGCGCTGGTCCTGGTGTTCGAAGCCGATGCTATGTTCCGGGAATGAGCGAGAAGGAAGCGCAGGACCAGCCCATGAACGACGGGCCCCCCAAGCCCGCGATGCGCGAGGCGCTGGTCGCCGCCGCCTTCGAGCTCTTCCTGGAGCGCGGATTCGAACAGACCACGATCGACGACATCGTCTCGCTCGCCGGGGTCGGCCGGCGCTCGTTCTTCCGCTACTTCCCGGCCAAGGAGGACGTGGTCTTCCCCGACCACGAGCGCAGCCTCGCCGAGATGACGGAGTTCCTGGAGTCCGGCACCGGCGAGGAGGACCCCGTCCGGCGTGCCAGCGACGCCGCCCGGCTGGTCCTGCGGATGTACGCCGAGCAGCCGTCCTTCTCCGTCCAGCGCTACCGGCTCACCCGTAAGGTGCCCGGCCTGCGGGCCTACGAGCTCTCCGTGGTCTGGCGCTACGAGCACACGCTCGCGCACTACCTGCGCGGCCGCTTCGCCGACCGGCCGGACGGGGCCCTGCGGGCCGACGTGATCGCCGCCGCCGTGGTCGCCGCGCACAACCACGCGCTGCGCACCTGGCTGCGTTCGGGCGGCGAGAGCGACTGGGTGGCCGAGGTGGACCGGGCGATGGCCTTCGTCACCGAGACGTGGAGCGACCGGCCCGGTGGCGCGGCCCCGGCCCCGGCCGACGGCGCGGGCACGGGGTCGAGGGTGGACCCGGAGGTCGGCCCGGGCCGCGGCCCGGACGGCCGGGACGAGGCCGGGCCTGACGACGACGTCGTGGTGCTGGTCGCCAGCCGCCGCATGCCGCTCTGGCGGATGGTCCAGGGGATCGAGAGCGCGCTGGGGGAGTCCCACCGGGTCCGGCAGGACTGACGGTCCGGCAGGACCGACCACGTCCGCCCCGGCACCCACCCGCTCGCCCGTGCCCTTCGCGCCCGCCCGGCCGCCCGCCCGGCCCCGTTCCCCGCTCACCCGCCCGGCGCAACCCGGCGGGACGCGCCGTGTTCCGGACGCCGCCTGCCGTGCAGGGCGCCGGGTCGCGGGCGAGACTCGGTCGCAGGACGCGGCCGGGGGTGGACCGGCCGGGGAGCGCGAAGGAGCCGGCATGCCCCAGCAGAGCGGTGACCCCACCCTGCGCGGTCTGCTGCTGACCAGGGGATACCTGGGCCTCCTTCTGATCGCGGCGCTGGTCGGCGTCCCGGTGTCGCTGGCGGCCTTCGGGTTCGTCAGCCTGGAGCACGAACTCCAGCACTGGATCTGGGAGAGCCTGCCCGAGGCGCTCGGCCACGACCGCGCGCCCTGGTGGTGGCCGCTGCCCCTGCTGCTGATCGCCGGGCTGCTGGTGGCCCCGATCGTGACCCGGATGCCCGGCCGCGGCGGGCACGTCCCGGTCGACGGGCTCGGCGGGGCCCCGACCCTGCCGAAGGCCGTGCCCGGCGTCATCCTGGCGGCGCTCGTCTGCCTGCCGCTCGGCGCGCTGCTCGGCCCGGAGGCGCCGCTGATGGCGATGGGCAGCGGACTGGCCCTGCTCGCCGTGAGCTCCGCGCGCCGCGCGGCCCAGCCCCGACTGGCGCCCGTGCTCGGCGCGGCCGGTTCGACGGCGGCGATCTCCACCATCTTCGGCAGTCCGCTGGTCGCCGCCGTGATGATGATCGAGGCGGCCGGGCTGGGGGGTCCGCAGCTGGTGGCGCTGATCCTGCCCTGCCTGCTGGCCAGCGGGATCGGCGCGCTGGTGTTCACCGGCTTCGGCCACTGGACCGGGCTGTCGATCGGCGCGCTCTCGCTGCCTTCGGTGCCGTCCAGCGGCACGCCCGACCCGGGCGACTTCCTCTGGGGCGTGCCGGTCGCGGTCCTCGTCGCCGTGGTCTGCGTGGCCGGCCAGATGCTCGGCCGCCGGGTCAAGGTCTTCACCGTCGGTGACCCGAACGGCCCCGGCGGCCCCGCTTCCGTGCCGACGGTCCGGCAGACGGCGATCCGGACGGTGCTCTGCGCGGTCGCGGTCGGCGTCGTCATCGCCGCGTACGCGCTGATGACCGGCCGTTCACCGGAGGAGGACGCGCTCTCCGGACAGGCGACCCTCGGCGCCCTCGCCGCGAACCCGGGGGCCTGGTCGGAGGGCGCGCTGCTGGCGCTCGCGCTCTGCAAGACGGTCGGTTGGGGCATCGCGCTGGGCAGCCTGCGCGGCGGCCCGATCTTCCCGGCGATCCTGATCGGCGCCACCATCGGGGTGGCGTGCGGTCCGCTGCCCGGTTTCGGCGTCGCTCCGGGCATGGCGGCCGGGCTGGCCGCCGCCGGCGCGGCGGTCACCCGCTTGCCCCTCACCAGCACCGTGCTGGCGGCGGCGCTGCTGGGATCGAACGCGACGGACGAGATGCCGCTGCTGATCGTCGCCTCGGTGACGGCCTTCATCACCGGCGAACTGGTCCGCAACCTGACCGACCGCCGCACCCCGGCCCGCACCCCCGCGCCGGCGGCCTGAGCCTGCCGCCCGGCCGCCCGGCGGCGGCAGGCCCGGAGAAGTACACGTCCCTCACGAGGAGGCAGTTCTCCGCCCGGTCCGGGTCGGCGTCAATGAAACTCCGCCCCACACTCGTTCGAGTGGGTGCCGGATTGGGCGGCTCCGGCCGGGGCAACCTCGCCACCATGACCACGTCCTCACCCCGCCGCCGACGCGGCCGTCGGCCCACCGTCCACCGCGCCACCACCCCGCGGAAGGGGGCCCGCCGCTCCGGCACCATCGGTACGACCACCGCGGCCGCCGCCGCACCGATGGCCTGCCGGAAGCAGCCGCCCGCCTCCGCGTGCATCTCCACGGGTCCCAAGCCCGGCGCCCCGGCTCCGCGCGCTTCCGTGCACGCCGCCGCGTCCTCGCCCACCCGCAGGCACACCTCCGCTCACGCACCGGCAGTACCGGCAGCGTCCGCACGGCCGTGCTGCGCCATCGCGACCACCGAGCACCGGTCCCTCGGCGGCACCGTCATCCGCACCCACCGCCACCAGGCCGCCTGCCCGGTCTGGACCGCCCGCTGACCCCGGGCACCGCCCGCGCACGACGCCCGACGACCGGCCCTGCCGAGGTCTTCCTGCCGAACGTGTGCGACGCCCTCGTGAACACGACCCGGACCCTGCCGAGCACCTGGTCCGCTCACTGACCCGAGGCCGGGGAGCCGCCCTTCCGGCCCCCCACGAGCACCACCTGACCGCCGCCGCCGAACGCCATCTACATCGACACCGAACTGGCGACGCTGCTCGCCCGCCCGGCTACCGGCGAGGACGTGGTGCACGCCAGAGCCCGCGTGGCCACCGGCCTCTTCGAGCTGGCCGGTTACCAGGCCGTCGATGCCGGAGATCCGAGCCGGGCTCAGGTCTACTACTTGCGGGCGCTGGCCCTGACCAGAGCGACCCGCAACCACTCCTACGGGGCCTACCTCGTCGCGGTGAGCCTCGGACACCTGGCCCTGCACAGCCGTCGGCCGCGCCACGCCTTGCGCTGGGCCGAGTCTGCGGCAGCGGCGGGCACGGCGGCGAGTCCCGCGACGCGGGCAGCCATCTCCGTAGTCCAAGCCCGGGCCCACGCCCGGATGGGACAGGAGCGGGAGGCCACCGCGCTGATCCTGCAGGCGGAGCGGTTGCTCGGTTCGTCCGTCCCCGCGGACGAACCCTCGTGGATCAGGTACTTCACTCCGGCCTATCTGGCGGACGAGGTCGCGCACTGCCTGTACGACCTCGACCGTTTCCAAGCCGCCAGAGGCCACCTGATGGACGCCATCGAGGGCGTGGGGCGGGACAAGGTGCGGCGTCTGGCGATCGACGCTGCCCTGCTCGCCTCGACGTGGCTGCGCACGGGGGACGTCGACCGGGCATGTGCCGCGGGCCGCGATGCCGTGAACTACGCGGCCAGGACGTCGTCAGGGCGCTGCGCCCAGCGCGTCGCCGGCGTTCTGGCGGGGCTCGATTCCCACGCCGACTACGCGCCGGTGGCTGAACTGCGTGAGTACGCGCGCCTCGTCCTACCGGCGGCGGACCGAGTAGCGACGGCGACTGCTACGGCTCGCGGCGCATGAGCCTGTCGTAGAAGTCGAGCTCGGCCAGCAACGCGTGCTCCAGGGCTGTCGGCGCGGACAGGTAGTGGCCGACGCCCTCCAGGAGCAAGGCCCGGTGGGGGCGTCCGAGTGTCGCGAGGTCCTTGACGAGTCGGCGTGTGTCGTCGACCGCGGCGATCTCGTCAGCCGTTCCGTGGATCAGCAGGACCGGTATGCGGACAGCCTCCGCGCGGACCGCTCCTGCCGGGCCGCTCAGAATCGCTGCGTGGGGCCGTTGGAAGCGCGGGACGACCTTCTCCCAACGTGCCGGGTCGATGATCGCGGAGGTGGCGGTCGCCGCGGTGAACGGGCCCTGGCGACAGGCGGCCTGCAGGGCGGTGTATCCGCCCGCGCTGGCTCCGGCGATGAAGACGGCGTCTCGCTGCGCCTGACCGGTCTCCAGGAGGTGGCGGGCGACGGTCGCGCAGTCCTCGACGTCGTACTCGCCCCAGTGGCCGTGAAGGGATTGTCGGAAGACCCGGCCCTGGCCGGTGCTGCCACGGTAGGCCACCTCCGCGACGGCGAAGCCGCAGCTGACGAAGAACTGTACGGCCCAGTCAAGGCGTAGGGGGACGTCGTCGGTGGGCCCTGGGTGGGCCCGGACGATCAGGGGAGCGGGGAGCCCCCCGTCGGGCTGGTGCAGCAGGAAGCGAATGGAGAGCTCACCCGAGCGGACGGTGCGGATGGTCGGTGGCAGGACTTGCGGTCCAGGGATGCCGCTGATGCCGGGTCCGATAGGCAGCGCCGGACGCTCGCCCGGCAGGCCGAGGTCGATCATGCGCACGGACGGTCGGCTGGCGGGGGTTGATCCGATGAGGAACACGTCGTCGCCGAGAGCAGCGACGTAGGGCTTGATCGAGGTCAGATCGGTGGCATGGCGGATCAGCAGCCCGCCGCGATCAACGCTCACCAGCTCGGTGCCGATGCCGTCGTGAACGGTCAGGACGATCGGCCCGGAGTCGGTGAAGGCGTACGACCGGTACCCGCCCTCCCACGGTGCGGGCGCACAGTCGGCGTCCATCGGCGCAACCGGCTCGATGGTCTCGCCTGTCCAGCGGTAGAGGTTCCACCACCCGGTGCGGTCGGACATGAAATACAGCTGTCCGTCGGGGCCCCAGAGTGGCTGGACCACGGCCTCCCGGTCACTGCCCGCCAGCAATCGGCCCGGGCTCGTCCGGTCGGGCCACGCGGTCAGCATGAGTCGGGTGGAGTCCCACGGCATTCGGTCGGCGGCCCACTCCAGGTACGCGAGCGCCCCATCGTGCAGCTGCGGGGCCGCGAGGAATCCCGTTGAGCTGACGAGCACCCGGACGTCGCCGTCCGGGGTGATCTCGACGATCTGGTCGCCCTCGTCGGTGCCGCGGACGGCAAGCAGGACGTTTGCGGCGTGGTGCAGTTCGCCGTACCGGTAGCCGTCGGCCACGGCGACAGCCGGTTCCGGCTCGTTGCCGGGCCTGATCCGGTAGACCTTGCTGTCCTCGGCAACCACCCACTGGGTGTCGGCGGCGACCGCGAAGGAGCCGCCGCCGTAGGCATGGAGCCGGCCGCCCACCGACACCCCGGGTGGCGTTCGCGCCCGCGCCGGAGCGCCAGGGCGTGTGCTCATCAGTCGGCGGATGCCGCCCAGGTCGGGATCGGACTGGAGCCACCACAGCGCGCCGTCCGCAGCGAGCAGTTCATCGTGCGACACCTGCTTGCGCGCCACCCACTTCGCCGCGAGCGGCCCGCCGTACTCCCCGCTCATCCGTTCCTCTCGGCCGTCGATGCACCCGGGTTCGAAGGCTACCCCCGCCCGGTGCCACCGCGGAGAAAGGTCTGAGCGTCGCCCCGTCCCTGGCCGACCGTCGAACGCTCGATGCCGGAGGCTCCGGCCGAGGATGCCTGCGCGCATGCCTGCCCATCCAGGTGCTGGAGGAGTCACGTGTCTGCGACGCGTAGGCCGTCACGCGCGAGCGAAGACTCGCTGTCGGCAGAACATGCCAGGCTGCGCGCGGGTTTCCCCCACCTGTGCCACATCGATGCATCAATTCTGCTCTGTGCCGGCCAGGTCGGAGGCGCTTCGCTGGAGATCTGCCGAAGCCTGCCGACTCGACAGGTTGGAAAGCCGGGCCTCGGCCTGCTCCAGGGTGCCCCGCAGGCCGGTGCGTTCCCGGCGAAGGTGCGAGGTCGCAGCGCAGTGCCGGCCAGAGCTGTCCTGCGAGGGGGCCGGTAGCCGGACGCTTCACCCTGGACCACCCGCTGGAAGCCCGGCGGGACCACCCGACATGAGAGGAACCCAACAGTGCCCGAGTACACGCCGCCCCCTACCGGGGACGGCCTTCTGGTGGCCGTGGAACTGCTGGCAAGTGTCCACGACCGACACGACACCGACCGCTCCGATCCTGGCACAGGCGGTTCGGGCGACGGCCCCTGGCCCGACGGCGACGGTCTGAACAATCCGGCCTGACAGGCCGGCGTCCTGGGGCGGAGGGTCCCGTCGACCGACTCGGCGCGATCCTCCGCCCCTCCCGCTACGCACTCGAAGGAAGAGGGACCGTGAAGCATCGTCTGGTACGTGGTGTCGAGGACGCTCTGGGGTGGGACGGCCCCGGGCTGCTCGGGAAGGCGTTCGCGCGAGGCAGCCTCAGGGACGTCGAACTGGTGGAGCGGATGCTCACGCCCCAAGGGCTTCTTGACATGGTGATGCGCCGAAGCCTGGCGAACCCGCAGTTCCGCTGCTTCCGCGGGGGCGAGGAGCTACACCCCAAGGCCTACCTGAGTCCGCAGATCTCACTCAGGGGACAGAGCATCCCGATGGCGGACATGCGCCGGCTGGGAAATCTCCTTCACGAGGGCGCGACGATCGTCCTGGATCAGGCGAACGTCTTCGACCCGACGATGGAGGTGGCATGTCGGGCCATGCAGTGGTGGTCCCGGGAGAACGTCCAGGTCAACGTCTATCTGACCACCAACGACGCCGCCGGTTTCGATCTGCACTGGGACGACCACGATGTCCTGATCATCCAATTGGCCGGCGAGAAAGACTGGGAGGTGCGTGGAGCCTCGCGGCAAGCTCCGCTGTACCGCGATGCCGACCGTAACAACACGCCCAGCGACGAGATCGTCTGGACGGGTGCGATGCAGGCCGGTGACGTCATGCACATTCCGCGCGGTTACTGGCACCAGGCCTCCCGCGTCGGTCGCAGTCAGGGCCGGAGCATGCACATGACGCTCGGTTTCGCGAAGCGAACCGGGGTGAACTGGTTCTCCTGGCTGGCCGATTGGTCCCGCGAGACCGAACTCTTCCGTCGTGATCTCGACCGGTGGGGCGAACCCGGGGAGCGGGCGGCCCAACAGCGGGAGCTGGCCGCTGCTGCCGCACGCGTCATCACCGCAAGGAGCCCGGCCGACTACCTGGCGGTCCGAGAGCGGGAAGCCGTCACACCTCGGCACGTACCGTTCCTGGAGATCTTCGGGCCGCTGGAGGCCGCGGTGTGCATTACCGACTTTCCGCCGCTGATCGAGGAGAACGGCGACACGGTCGCTGTTCTCGCGGCTGGAAAGAAGCTCACCTTCACCGCCGAGGCGCTGCCTGCTCTGCACGTGCTCCTGAGCGGCCGGCCCGTGAGGCTGGCTGAGGCAGTCCGCAGTGTGGGCGACGAAGTCGGGCTCTTGGCAAGGATTTTGACGGAGGAGGAACTGTGCGCAGGCCTCACCCCCGAGTTGTTCTCGGGCTACACCGGTCTCGTTACGAACGCCGGCTGCTGACGAGCGCCCTGGAACTGGGTATTACGGCGATCGACACGAGCTTCAACTACAGGAATTTCGAGGCCCACAGCAGGCTGGCGAAGATCGGGGGCGACCTCCTTCCACGCTTCGCGCTGTCCACCAAGGTCGGATTCTTTCCGGGCGCGGGCAGGGCGGATCACTCTCTCGACCCGGCCCGGCTGCGGCTCGCCGTCGAGCAGACGAATAGGGACCTCGGGCGACCCCCGGACCTTGTCTTCCTGCACAACCCGGAACACTCACTACGAAAGGCCGTCGATGCGCGCGACGCACTGGCGCAGGCATGCGAGGCCCTGGACGATGCCGTAGGGAAGGGGCTATGCGGATCTTGGGGGATCTCGTCCTGGAATCCCTCCTCGCTGCTCGAACTGGTCGACCCGACGGTGCCGAAGCCGTCCGTACTCATGATTCGTGCCGGCCTGCTGGTCGGGATCGACACGCTGGACGCTGTGGACACCCTCGCCTCCCGGTTGGGTCTGTCAGTTCGTTCGATGTGGGGCATGAGCCCTTTCGGGGGCAACGCCGGCGACCCCGTGTGGGGCAAGATCGACCCCCGTATCTTCATCCAGGACCAGGAGGGGAGATCGCTGTCCCGGCCGCAAGCGGCGTTCCGGTCCGCCTTCAGCCTTCCCCGTGTAGACGCCGTGGCCGTCGGTTCGGACAACCCCGTGCACCTCCACGAACTGCTTGCCGCTTTGGACTGCCCGGTGGATGAGCAGATGGTCCTTCGATACCGGGACCTCCTGCGAGACCGGGCGGCGCGCCGTCAGCGGGCTTGAAGGCGCGCCACGATCCGGGCTGCCGCATGCCGGGCCGGCTCCACCCGGGGATCCTCCGGATGGGCGTCCGGTCCGATGATCTTCGAGCAGGCGAACAACATCATCAACCTGCCCTCCCTGTTCTCCAACGCGTGCCCGCGCTCCCGGCGCACGCGGTCGGCCAGCGCCGGGACGGCAAGAGAATTCGCCCACAACGATGCCGAGTCCAGTCCCCGCGGCGCGTTCCCCCAGTCCTCCCAGTCGAACAAGCAGAACCGTGGGCCGGTCACGTTCGCCCAGTTCAGGTCCGCGTGGGCGGGCGCCCACTGGGTGACGGTCGTGTCGAAGGTGCCGGGAAAGGTTGCGCGGATGGCCTTGGTGACCACGGCTTGGCCGATGGGCACCGTGTCCGGGGTGGCGATCCGTGTCGTGTGTTGGCCGGCCAACGCGTCCAGCGAGGAGTTCAGTGCTTGCCACCAGGAAGCAGGAAGGCCCGGATCGGTGGCGAGCACGCTGCTGCCGACCGGGTTGCCCGGAAGGAGACTGGTCTCGTCGGCCCGCCACATCGCCGCGTGTGATGCATCCCGCCAAGCCAGCCCGGCGCGCCAGGTCGGCTTGTCGATCGCTGTCAGGGCTGCCGCGCACTCGGTGCCGTTCCAGCCTTGGCCGCCGATTCGGTCGAGTGGGCGCCGTTCGATCCGGACCCAGGTGTCACGGTCCGTCCGCGCCCCGACCGAGCGGCGTTTACGCAGCACCGTGTCGGGTTGCAGGCGCACCCGGAGAGCCTGCTCGACGCGGTCGAGAACCTCGTCGACCGGCTCAACCCGCAGGTCGACAGCGAGGGCCGAAGGAATCGGGAGCGTCATGCGAGTGACCGTAGCAAGGAGGTCGATCCGGGCTCCGGGTTATGAACGAACAGGACCTCGAGCCCCTCGCCGACCGAGGTCACCGGATGTCCGACTCGTCCGAGGGCTCCAGGCATCCCGGGAAACGAAAAGGGCGGATCGAGGAGAACCTCGATCCGCGCCTGATCACTGCTACGTCATCTCCACCTGGGGAGATGGACTGTGTCCGAGGGGGGACTTGAACCCCCACGCCCGATAAAGGGCACTAGCACCTCAAGCTAGCGCGTCTGCCATTCCGCCACCCGGACGGGGTGTTGTCTTTGCGGCTTCCTTCTGTTCGTCGGCCGCGCTGACAGATGTAACTGTAGCAGTGATCGGCTTGCGGTCCCAAAACGGCTCCGGGTGGGGGAGTGGGGGTTGCGGGGGCGTGTCGGCGTGTTTCGTGGGGGTGGATCCGGGTCGGGGGCTGGGAGAGGATGGGCGGACGTGCTCGTACGGCCCGGGTGCAGGTCCCGGGGAATGGCGCGCTGGGGCGCCGGTGCGGGCCAGAGACGAGGAGTGACCGTGAGCGAGCGGAGCGAGTCGGCGGGGCGGTCGGCGGCGAAGGTGACGGGCGAGTCCGAGGTTGCCGACATCTGCCGTGATCTGATCCGGATCGACACCAGCAACTACGGCGACGGTTCCGGTCCGGGGGAGCGCAAGGCCGCCGAGTACGTGGCCGAGCAGCTCGCCGAGTTCGGTCTCGAACCGCAGATCTTCGAGTCGGCGAAGGGCCGGGCGTCCACCGTCGTCCGGATCGAGGGCGAGGACCGGTCGCGGCCCGGTCTGCTGATCCACGGGCACACGGACGTGGTGCCGGCCAACGCCGCGGACTGGACGTACGACCCGTTCGCCGGGGAGATCGCGGACGGCTGCGTCTGGGGCCGCGGCGCGGTGGACATGAAGGACATGGACGCGATGACCCTGGCGGTCGTCCGGGACCGGCTGCGCACCGGCCGCAAGCCCCCGCGTGACCTGGTGCTGGCCTTCCTCGCCGACGAGGAGGCGGGCGGCACGTACGGCGCCCGGTACCTGGTCGACAAGCACCCGGCGCTGTTCGAGGGCGTGACCGAGGCGATCGGTGAGGTCGGCGGCTTCTCCTTCACGGTCAACGACAAGGCCCGGCTCTACCTGGTGGAGACGGCCGAGAAGGGCATGCACTGGATGCGGCTCACGGTCGACGGCCGGGCCGGGCACGGGTCGATGGAGAACGACGACAACGCGATCACCGAGCTGTGCGAGGCGGTGGCCCGGCTGGGGCGCCACCAGTTCCCGCTGCGGATCACCAAGACCGTCCGGGCCTTCCTGGACGAGCTGTCGGACGCGCTCGGCGTCGAGCTCGACCCGGAGAACATGGACGAGACGCTCCGGGTGCTCGGCGGCATCGCCAAGATGATCGGCACCACGCTGCGCAACACCGCCCAGCCCACCATGCTCGGCGCCGGCTACAAGGTGAACGTGATCCCCGGGCAGGCCACCGCGCACGTGGACGGGCGGTTCCTGCCCGGCTACGAGGAGGAGTTCCTGGCCGAGCTGGACAGCGTGCTGGGTCCGCGCGTGAAGCGCGAGAGCCTGCACTCCGACAAGGCGATCGAGACCAGCTTCGACGGCGCCCTGGTCGAGGCGATGCAGACCGCGCTGCGCGCCGAGGACCCGATCGCCCGGGCCGTGCCGTACTGCCTCTCCGGCGGCACGGACGCCAAGTCGTTCCAGGACCTCGGGATCCGTTGCTTCGGGTTCGCCCCGCTGCAGCTGCCGCCGGAGCTGGACTTCGCCGGCATGTTCCACGGCGTGGACGAGCGGGTGCCGGTGGACGGGCTGAAGTTCGGCGTGCGGGTGCTGGACCGGTTCATCGACGCCTGCTGAGGCGGTTCGCGGAGCCGTCGGACCGCCGGTTGCCCCGGCGGGCGGCTCCGGTCGGGCGACCGGCCCGCCCCCGGATCCCCGGGGGCGGGCCGTTTGTCGTGGCAGGGGTGGGCGGGCCCGTGCCGTACGGAGGGTCGCGTCGGCCGCCGTAAGTCGATTACCTGTTCGTCGTATCACCACTGCGAGTGAATGGGACGCCTGTTCCGTACCCCGTTCGGCCGCACCGTCGTTCACTTCTGTGACGGCCCGGAACCGATGTCCGGGTGTCTTTATAGGAGGAATGATGAAGGTCAAGAAGATTGCCGCCGTTACCGCTGCCACCGGTGGCCTGCTGATCGCCGCCGCCGGTGTCGCCTCCGCGCACGGCGGGGCCGGTGCCCAGGGCGTGGCCGCCGGTTCCCCCGGCGTCGTGTCGGGCAACCAGATCCAGATCCCGGTGCACATCCCGGTCAACCTGTGCGGCAACACCATCAGCGTGATCGGCGTGCTGAACCCCGCGTTCGGCAACCACTGCGTCAACGCCTGAGCCCATACCAGTCGTTGAGTCGGGCCCCCGGTGGCGGTTGCGCCGCGCCGGGGGCGCTTGTCTGCGTGGGCCCGCCCCGTACCTCCCTCATGACATCCCTCGAACGGATGAATAGGGCTGGTTCGGGTCAACCTCCGCGCGGACTTCTTCGTTCTCTCCCATGCAGCCGAAGACCTCTCCGCTCATTCGGAAATTCCGACTTTCGGTAGGTCATCACGTCGTCTCGATACGTCAGGGGAAAATATGAGGAATGCAGCCAAGAAGGGGCTCCTCACGGCCGTGGCCACCGGCAGTGTGCTGGCTTCGACCGCCGGCTACGCCTATGCGAGCGCCGGGGCGGAGGGGGACGCGGTGGGGTCACCGGGCGTGGCCTCCGGCAACTCGGTGCAGGTGCCGGTCCACGTGCCGATCAACGCCTGTGGCAACACGGTCGACGTGATCGGCGTGCTGAACCCGGCGTACGGCAACAACTGCGCCAACGCCTCCGGACGCTCGGGCGCCGGCGGGCACGCCGGTTCGGGCACCGCGGCCTCGGGCACCGCGGCCTCGGGGTCCGGAGCCTCCGGAGTCGCGGCCGGGTCGCCCGGTGTGGTCTCGGGCAACAGCGTCCAGGCCCCCGTGCACATCCCGGTGAACGCCTGCGGCAACTCGGTCGACGTGGTGGGCGCCGCCAACCCCGCCTTCGGCAACGACTGCGCCAACGCGCCCGGCCCGGTGCACACCCCGCCCGCCGTCCCGGAGGAGGACTGCCCGGAGGGCCACAACCCGCACAACCCGCCGCCGCCGGTCACCAGCCAGCCGCCCCCGCCGCCCACCCCGAGCCCGAGTGCCGGCGAGACCACCCCCGGCGTGCCGCGGAACGGCAGCCCGACGCCGTCCGCCCCGTCCGCGAGCAGCAGCCCGAACGCCGGCCCGGGCGTCGCGAGCCCGAGCCGACAGGCGGTGCCCGCCTCCGCGCGCACCGGCAGCCCGTCCGCGGCCCCGGTCGGCTCCACCGACGGCGGCCAGCTGGCCTCGACCGGCGCCGGCGGCACCGAGATGCTCGGCGCGGCAGGCCTCGCGCTGCTGATCGGCGGCGGCGTCCTCTACCGTCGCGCCCGCGCCGGTGCCCGCTGAGTAGCCGCGCCGCCGCACGACCGGTGCGGCGCCCCCGTCCGAGCTCCGCGCACCTGCGGGACGCCCGCGTCGGCTGAGACGCCGCGGGCAGGCCGGGCCGCCGCGCGTCCTCGACAGTCGAACCTCGGACGGTCGCGGAC